>CAYXWX010000037.1:0-11583 GCA_964468915.1 uncultured Pirellulaceae bacterium | reverse complement strand
GGACAAACCCGCCACAAACAATCAACTATCCACTGAAGGAGAGCTGGGCGGTTGAGGAGTCAGTTCGGCACGAGCAAAGTCCACTCGCTGGCTTTTGGTAACCTCGTCCAACGATCGAGCAATTCCCGACGCCTTTCCAGTCCGTGGTTTCGCATTCCATGGCAGCGTGACGGTAAACGTGCTTCCCTTTCCGACTTCGCTGGAAAGTTCCACCCCACCGCCAAGCAAAATGCACAGCTCTTTGACGATCGACAAACCGAGCCCGGTACCCGAAACTTCACGCGTCAGAGCGTCATCACCAATCGCCGACGGACCCTGACGAAACTTCTGAAACACGATCTGCTGATCACTCTCGGCGATTCCAACTCCAGTGTCCGAAACGGTCAGCACCAATTGCTGATCCGCATTTCTGACAGCGTGGATATCGATACGACCTCCCTCGGGCGTGAATTTGATCGCGTTGGAAATCAGGTTGGTCAAAATCTGACGAATCTTGATCTTGTCCTGATACATGTCGGGCAGATTTTCATCGATGTGCTGAGTCATCTGAATACTTTTCGTATCCGCCAGTCCGCGCACCATGTCGCACAGCTCAGACACAAGATTGTCGATGCCAAACTCAGCGGGCTTCACGTCCATTTTTCCGGCCTCCAGCTTGGCCAGATCCAGAATGTCGTTGATCAATTCCAGCAACAACCTGCCGCTGCTGCGAATGTTCGAGGCAAAACGAACCTGTTTTTCATCGCCTTCACCCTTCGCCTCCAGAATCTCGGAGAAGCCGATGATGCTGTTCAGTGGCGTGCGAAGTTCGTGGCTCATATTGGCCAGAAACTCGCTCTTCAGCTGGTTCATCTCGTGCAACTTCAAGTTCAGCTGACCCTGTTCGTCCACTTTGCGATCAAGATCTTCGTTTGCGCCCTGCAGCGCGACCTGAGTGTCCAGCAGGTGACGAAGCATGCGGTTGAACGAACGTGACAGTTCTTCAAATTCGTCGCCCGTTTTCAGTTCCGATCGAACGTCCATCCGCCCCTGACCAACTTCAACCGTCACATCACGAAGATGTTCCAGTGGCTTCACAATCACGTAGCGAACGATCAACCAGATCGCCGCCACCGAGAGGACTGTCGTCACCAGAGCCACCGTGATCAGGATCGCCCGATTCTTACTGATCGCGTTCTGAGCTTCCTCGTTGGGCAGCGTGATTTCCAAAAACATGGGGGGAGCGAGCGAGAGTTTTTCCAATTCCAGCCGTTTCATTTGGGCTCGATCGGATGCTTCTTCGATCTCTGCCCCGATTCGATTCAAGGCTTCATTCTGAGTGCCCGCTGCTGCCACGGGATAATGACATTTGATGCAACTTGACTGCGACTCGAAAACCAACGGCGTGTAGTACACGTACTTTCTGGCCGCAAAAAAATCATCGCTTGCCAGACTGATTTCATCCGGATTGATGCCAGCCTCTTCGGCCCGCTCCGCATCGGATTGCAGCTCGGCCTGATTCTCGGCGGCCTGTCGATCAAACGTGGTCTGCCAGAGTTTCTCAAGACGTTTCGTACTATCAGGATCCGTCACCAGATACGGGTTCACTTTATTTCGACCGATCTGGTCACTTAACACCAAGGCACGTGCTTCGTACTGAGTGCCACTGGAGTCATACGCGAGATCTCTGAACAGTTGCTCGGCTTCTTTCTGAGCGACATCAAAGTTGATCCCCTTCTCAAGATGCGTTCTCAGGATGTAGTCCCGTTTCAAGCCTCGTGCTTTTTCGCGCGTGCTGCTGCGAATCAGGTCGTTGGTGATCTGGTTGACTGAGAGAAACGAGCCGCCAATCAGCAGCAGCAGACAAATTCCGAACAGGATCAAAATCTTCCGTTCAAGGGAAGACTCGCCGAGCGTTCGTTTGATGCCGCGATAAGACATGGGTATCCGTTTGAGAGTGGAAACTTTCTCGATTGTACGGACGTTCGAACTGAGGAGCTAGACTGATGCAAAACGTGGGGTAGGTTTTCAAGCTGCCAATCGAAAACAGGTAGGTTGAAAACCTGCCCCACATGCCAATCACATCATGTCCTGTGGGTCGATATCGATCGCGTATTGGACTCCTTCGACTGCCTTGATCTGCGAATCGGCATGGGCAAGAACCGTCTGCAGTCGCTCAGGCACTGAGCAACCGAGCAAAATGTGATAGCGGTACTTGCCTCGCAATTTTTCCATCGGCGCGGGCGAAGGGCCCAGCACGTTGATTTCCGCTTTCAAGTCCTCTGCCGACTGTTTCACTCGCTTCGCAATACTTTCCGCCATGTGGTCGGCTCGGGTTTCCGTTTCGCTGCGAACGATAATCCGAGCCTGAAAACCAAACGGTGGATAGCCGAACATTTTTCGCTGTGGCAACTCGGTCTTTGCAAAGCCAAGATAATCATGCCGAGTCGCCGCCACGATGGCCGGGTTTTCCGGGTTAAAAGTCTGCACCAGAACGCGTCCACCTTTCGCTCCTCGGCCGGTTCGACCGGCAACCTGCGTCACCAGCGAAAAAGAACGCTCAGCCGCGCGGAAGTCGGGCAAGTGCAGGGCGGTATCCGCATTGATCACTCCCACCAATGTCACGTTGGGAAAGTCGAGTCCTTTGGCGATCATCTGAGTGCCCAGCAAGATCTTTGTTTCTCCCTTGCGAAATTTCGACAGCGCTTTTTCGTGACTGCCGGGTCGCTTCATCGTGTCGGTATCCATCCGCATGATGGGAACGTCAGGAAACATCGCGGCAACTTCCATCTCCAGACGCTGAGTTCCCAAACCGGAAAACTTGATGGATGGGTTTCCACAGTCACTGCAATGCCTGGGTGATGGAATCTGATGATCGCAGTAGTGGCAGGCCGCTTTATTGCCGTCCTTGTGATGCGTCAAAGGAATCGAGCAATCCGGGCACTCCTCCACATTGCCACAAGCCGGGCATTGAATCCGAGTCGAAAAGCCTCGCCGGTTGAGCAGCAGAATTACCTGGCCGCCGTCTTTCAAAGTGATATTGATTTCATTGCGAAGTTTCTGACTGATCGGACTGAAACGTTTTCGGCCGCCGAAATCGGCTCGTAGATCGATCGTCGCCACGTCGGGCAGCGGCAAATCGAGCACGCGTTTGCTCAAGCTGAGCGTTTGATATTTTCCGTCAAGCGAGCGCTGATACGTTTCCAGTGACGGCGTGGCAGACCCGAGTATCAGCGGCACTTTTTCATTTGCGGCGCGCCAATCGGCCACGTCCCGCGCGTGGTAACGAGGCGCTTTATCCTGCTTGAAACTGCCGTCATGCTCCTCGTCCAGAACAATCAAACCAAGGTTGGGCGTCGGCGCGAAAATGGCACTGCGGGCTCCGATGACAACCTGCACATGACCGGCCGCAATCTGTCGCCAATGCCACGCGCGTTGTGCGGCTGTCAAATGCGAATGCAACACGGCCACTCGATCGAACCGTGCTCGGAATCGCTGCCGCGTTTGTGGAGTGAGACTGATTTCGGGAACCAGCACGATCGCCTGCCGACCGAACTCGACCACTTTCTGAATCGCTCGAATATAGACCTCCGTCTTTCCGCTGCCCGTGATGCCATGCATCAAAAAGGTCTGGTGCGAATCGGCTTCGACGTGGCTGACGATCTGGTCGAGCGCCCGTTGCTGCTCCGGATTCAGCGGCAGATCCTCCATTCGTTCCTCGCCCGGGATCTCATGCGTTCGCTGCTGCACGCGTCTGGAAGTGGCAACGATCAGACCACGCTTCCGCAAAGTCGAAATCGGCCCCGCCGTACAGCCAACGGTGTCCGCCAGTTCACGAGGCGTCCAATCTTCCGCGCTTCGCGAGAGCGTTTGCAGGATCTTGGTTTGAAGCTCCGACAGCTTTTCCGTTTTCATCCGCGACGCAATATCATCCGGCAGGCTCAAAAACAGCATCTCGCGAGTACCCGCGTCGTTGCGAATCCCGGGCGGCACAATCGTTTCGATGACCGTCCCGATCGGGCACAGGTAATACTGGCTGATCCATTTTGCCAAATCCAACAGCGAGGGCGTCATTAATGGCGACTGGTCGATCGCTCGTGAAACCGGCTTCAGCTTTCCCGGATTCACTGACGCGGCATTGTCTGAAAACGCGCCAATGATTTCGATACAGTAGCCCGACATCTTGCGATTGCCTCGCCCCAAGGGCACCTCGACGCGAATCCCAGGTTTGATCGAAGTCTCCAGCTCCGCGGGAATCGAATAGTCGTACGGACCGAAGGGAGCCTCGGCAAACGCAACCCGTGCCGCCAGCCAATCGTCTTGATCGTCCAGTTGCCATGGCTGCGGCGCCGTATTGAAAAGAGATTGCTGGTCCATGGCATTAATTTACCAGATTCGCTATCAATACAACCTCGACACAACAGGGCAGACGGAATCCCATTCGTGTCGAACAACGCAAGCTTACCCAGTCGCTTGCGCTTCGTGATTGTATTTTTGGTAAAGGCTCCATTCATGCGGATTGGAATTTTTGGCGGATCGTTCGATCCGATTCATCTCGGCCACTTGATTCTGGCCGAGCGATGTCGTGAGCAGGCCCAGCTGGATCAAGTCTGGTTTGCACCCAACGCGCTGAGTCCGCTGAAGCCTGATGGTGCAACCGCAACCGACCGTCAACGCTGCGAGATGATCGAATTCGCGATCGCCGGGCACGAAGCGTTCTACTTGTCGAAGGTGGAAATCGAGCGAGGCGGCGTCAGCTACACGGTTGATACGCTGACGGAGCTTGCCGCCAGGCAACCAGATGATGAATTTTTCTTTCTGATGGGAGGCGACTCGCTGGACTCGTTTGGCCAATGGCATCAGCCGGAAGAGATTTTGAAGTTGGCGTCGCCGTTGATCGTCAATCGCCCGGGAGCCGACCCAGTCGAATTGTCCAAGTTGGCGAGGTTCACCGGCTCTGATCGGCTGAAATCGTTTCAGAATCTGGTTATTGAGAGTCCGCTCATCGAGATCAGCAGCAGTGATCTACGGACGCGAATCGGAGCAGGGCACTCCGTACGCTATCTGCTGCCGCGAGCTGTTGAGAAATTTATCGAAACGCAAAAGCTATACGCTTCAAAATGACATTGGAGAATTTTGATGCTCAAGTATCGAGACTTTGTCCCCAAACAAATCGAAGCACCGGGCTTTTTAAAAGCAGGTCAGCATGAATCTTTTGACGCGGCGGTTTTGGCAGCCAACGAGTGGCTGACTGAAGGATCGGTGACGATGATCAGCATGGAAACCGTCGTCCTTCCCAACATCTGGAGCCGCTGGGAAGAAGGTTCCAAAGACGCGTCGATTGGGACCAGTGGCGACACTCCCAGCCGCTGGCATCAGTTTCTACGCGTTTGGTATCAAGAATGAAAAAATGCTGAAAGCGGATTGAGGCACACGGAATCGATTCTTTCACACTCGGCAAGCATGCCGAACTCGAGCAGTCGACACCCGCCCTTTCGCGTTGACTAGTGCATGTTGCACTTAACTGTAGCGTCTGCGGCGTTTAAAAACCAAGCGAAAAGTATCGAAAAGCCGCTAGACTTAAACGAAACGCGCTCTAATCGCCCAGACAAGTTCCGAGATCCCGAGCCGTTACGATTGAATCGCAATCGAGCGGCACCAGTTTGATGCTCTTGGTGCAGTCGTCCAACGGAACATAACGCACATCCGGTGGATCAAGGCCCACCATCACATTCAGATGATCGGTTTCGATGGCTCGTACAGCGGCTGCGCCAAATCGAAACGACAGCAAGCGGTCGCGTGACGTCGGGCTACCGCCTCGCAGCAAATGACCAAGCTCAACCGCTCGCACTTCATTAGGAACCCTCAGCCGAAGTTCTTCCGCGACCAACTGGCCCATGCCACCCAAGCGAAACACGTCGCCCGATTGCTGATACTTGGCTGTACCGCCGATTGGTTTGGCCCCTTCAGCAACGACCACTATCGAAAACTTGCGGTTTCGACTGTTTCGTTCATTGACCTTCGCGGCAACCTTGTCGATGTCGAACGGAATCTCTGGAAGCAGAATCACATCGGCGGAACCGGCGATTCCGCAATGAAGAGCGATCCAACCCGCGTGGCGTCCCATGACTTCCATCACCATCACGCGCTGGTGAGATTCGGCCGTCGAGTGCAATCGCCCGATGGCATCGGTCGCGTAGGAAACGGCCGTGTCGAAACCGAAGGTCGCGATGGTGCCCACCAGATCGTTATCGATCGTCTTGGGAACGCCGACGACAGGAATGCCCATCTCGGCAACTTGCCCAGCGATACCCATGGTTCCATCGCCACCGATCGCGACCAAAACATCGACGTTGTGTTTCTTGAATCCCTCCAGCAACCGACCCGAAATGTCTTCCACCCGCTTATTGCCATGCTCGTCCTCGACCTCGTACGAAAACGGATTACCTCGATTTGTCGTGCCGAGGATTGTGCCGCCGGTGTGGGCGATTCCGCGAACCACATCGGGCGTCAATTCGAATGCGCCGCCGTCTTCGAATTCTTCACTATGCAGCAATCCGTCGAAGCCACACCGGACACCAAGGCAGGACCAGCCTCGCCGAGTTGCCGCCAACGTCACCGCGCGGATGACGGCATTGAGCCCGGGTGCGTCGCCTCCGCCGGTGGTGATTGCAATTCGTTTACTCATGGGAAAACTTCTGGATGGATAGAAGAAGGATTTGACAGGATGAACTGGATCGACATGATACGATACGCGAGTTTGATTACAGGACTCAGCTACATCCTGAAAATCTTGTCCGAAATAATAACTGGCTACGAAGCAAGGTACTCATTCGACTCGGTAACGATCGAATCAAGCTGAACGTCCCACGGTTGAGGCTCAATCGATTCAATCTTTTGGAATTCAAACGCAACGCCGATCAGCTTTGGACGAGTATCCGAGTCGCTCGCTTTTGTAAACGCAAACGTACGATCATAAAACCCACCTCCGACGCCGATTCGATGGCAGTTTGCATCGAAAGCAACGAGCGGAGTCAACACGCAGTTTAATTTGCTCGGTTCAATCAAACGCGCTGTCGACGGATCAGGCTCGAGGATGCCCCATCGATTTGCAACCAGATTGGTTGATCGATCGTAGGCGGCAAACGTCATTGGCTGCCCCTTGCCGTGCACCAGTGGCAGAAAAACCTGCTTCCCTTGATCCCACGCAGTCGAAATCAATTCGGAAAGATCTGGCTCGCCGTCGAACGCCAGAAACAGTGCGATCGAATCCGCTGTTTGGAATTCCGTCCGTTTCACGATTCGCTGAAAGATCTGCCTGCTGGCCACCCTCCTGACGGAATCGCTCAGCAATCTTCGTTTTTCACGAATCGATTGTCGTATTTGCCTGGGAGTCATGAACCTATGCCGGACGTTGACCGTCTGCTAAATTGTTTTGGGCTGAATGAGGATATTGCCAGCGTCCGAGCGGAGTTCTCAAATCGCTGGCCTATCGTCCTTATCTTGCCAAACAAATCTTCGCGTGACATGCCCTCGTAGCTCAGCTGGATAGAGCAACTGACTTCTAATCAGTAGGTCGCAGGTTCGAATCCTGCCGAGGGTGCTTTGATGTTCGCTTCAGACAACTTGCTGGAACACCTATTCGGTAGATAGCGAAACATCGAATCCTGAAGCTTTCAGAACGGCCAACCGCCTTGCCTGATCGAGATCGGCCTCGACCATCTCTTGAATCATTTCGTGAACGGTAATCTTTGGTGACCAACCAAGTTTCTCCTTGGCCTTGGACGGGTCGCCCAACAGCGTGTCAACTTCGGTTGGTCGGAAATACTTGGGGTCAACTCGCACGATCGTTTTTCCAACGAGGCTTTCGCGTTGACTGGCCTCGACCGCGTTCTCAATGGCTGACACATCGACCGAATCAACAATCCCAGTTTCATCAACACCTTTGCCCTGCCAGCGAAACGTGATCCCGAGGCTGTTTCCGACGGAATCAAAGAAATCACGAACACTGATCTGGTGACCGGTCGCGATCACGAAGTCGTCGGCGTTGTCCTGCTGAAGCATCAACCATTGCATCTCGACATAGTCTTTGGCATGTCCCCAATCCCGCAGCGAATCGAGATTTCCCATGTACAGACAGTCTTCAAGTCCAAGCGCAATATTGGCCATACCACGAGTGATTTTTCTCGTGACAAACGTTTCACCGCGCCGGGGCGATTCATGGTTGAACAGAATCCCATTGCACGCGTACATGCCATAGGCTTCTCGGTAGTTAACCGTAATCCAGTACGCATACATTTTGGCGACCGCGTAAGGAGAACGAGGATAAAACGGCGTCGTTTCCTTTTGTGGAACCTCTTGCACCAGACCGTAAAGCTCGGAAGTAGATGCCTGGTAGAAACGAGTCTTTTTCTCCAGCCCCAAAATTCGAATTGCTTCGAGGATGCGGAGGGTTCCAATCGCGTCCACGTCCGCAACGTATTCGGGTGACTCGAACGAAACCGCCACGTGGCTCATCGCACCAAGGTTGTAAATTTCATCCGGCTGAACCTGTTGAATAATTCGAATCAGGTTGGACGTGTCACTCAGGTCACCATAGTGCAAAAAGAAACTCGGATCGTCATGCGGATCCTGATAGATGTGGTCAATCCGCGCGGTGTTGAAACTGGATGCACGTCGCTTGATACCATGAACCTCATACCCTTTTTCGAGCAACAGCTCAGCAAGGTAAGACCCGTCTTGGCCAGTTATTCCGGTAATAAGAGCTTTTTTCATTGGTTTCCGGTTTGATTTCACTAACTTTTTGGGATTGAGTCGACCCATGATACAACGATCTTGGTTCCATTTCGGAGGGTACTTTCAAGCAGGACAAAAAACGTAGAAAAAACTACCAATTAAGAGGGTCATTTACCTCGCGCCAATGGTTCCGGGAGCGGTTCAAGTCGTCGGTTTTATCGATGACAAACGGAAGTCAGCGCGACTGCCACGACCTCAGTTAACTTGACACGAAAGCAATGTATGTCCGTGCGTTTTGAAATCTCTGCCTCCGCCGGTGCGATTTTCGTTTTGTTGATCGCGTCAATAGCCCACGGGCAGCGAACCGACGCACGCACCTGGACTTCACCGGGAACTGCCGCCAAAGAGTTTCCCGGTTTTGATCTGATGGGCGAATACGTCAAAGATGGCGAGGGCGTTCAAGTCACACCAGCAGAAGGAAAATTTTACGTTTCCTTCTTTCCCGGTGGCCTGCCCGGTGGGGGTTGGGACGGTTCAGAAATCAAACATCAGTGGTTCGACCAGAACGGGACTTCCGACGTTCTGACCGGGTATCAGAAAGTTGAGCGTTCCTCCAAGCTGAAATTCCCCAAGCCCCCTACAGAGGCGATCGTTCTGTTTGATGGCGAGAAGCATGATCATTGGGCGTTTGGTAAAGTCAAAAACAGCTTTCTGATTGCAGGCGCGAAAACTCGGCGAGACGATTTCAAAGACTTGAAATTGCATTTCGAAACGCGAATCGTTTTCAAACCCGAACTGCCGTTGGCTCATCCTGATCGCGGAAACAGCGGAGTGTTCCTTGCAGGAGCCTACGAGGTTCAGATTTGCGACACATTTGGCGTCGATTTTGCCCCGGATCGTTGGAAGAAAGACCGTGTTCGCAAAAAACCCAACACCTGGTGCGGCGGGATTTACGGTCTTAAAAAAGCGGACGTCAATGTGTGCCTTCCGCCATTGGCGTGGCAGTCATTCGACATTAATTTTACGGCAGCTCGGTTTGACGCCGACAGGAAAATCTCTGACGCTCGAATGACCGTTTTTCAGAACGGAGCTTTGATTCACGATGATGTCGCATTAGAGCGCGGAACCGGCGGTGGCCGGGAGGGTCCACGTCCCGAGGTTGCGTTGGGACCGATTTCATTCCAAAATCATCATAGCCCGAACGAGTTTCGGAACATTTGGGTCGTTGAGAGAAAACAGCCAACCGCCCGTATAAATGAAAAACTTTCGAATTAAAATATTTGAACCACTCGATTCCCCCTGAACGCGTCACGTTCTGTCTCAATTATTTCAAAAAGAGAAATTTCATGTTTCCGATTCACAAGAACACTCGTCGTCAGTTTCTCCAATCAGTGGCAGTCGCTGGATCTGCTTCATTGCTTCCATTTTCTTCCAGCAAAGCGTCAGGGGACGAATCCCCAAACGATCGACCGACCTTTGGCTCGATCGGTCTACGCAATCAGGGATGGGTGATCACGCAGTGGACAATTGATGCAGGAGCCGACGTCGTCGCCTTCGCAGATGTCGATGCCGGAGTTTTAGAGAGCACCGCTCAAAAAATGGTGGATGAGAAAAAGGTCAAGAAACCAGACACCTACAAAGACTACCGAAAGATCCTTGAACGCGATGACATCGATGCCGTGTTGATTGCCACACCCGATCACTGGCACACGAAAATTGCAGTCGAAGCCATGTATGCGGGCAAAGACGTCTATTGCGAAAAGCCTTTGACGCTGACGATCGCGGAAGGAAAACTGATCGAGAAAGTGGTTAAAGAAACCGGTCGGATTTTCCAGGTTGGCACCATGCAACGGACGCAAGACCTGTTCCTCCAGGCTATCGCCTTGGTGCGAAGTGGGCGTGTGGGCGACATCAAGAAGGTGACCTGTGGAATCAACTCTTTCCAAAAGTCACCCGTAATTCCTGTTACCGAGGTGCCTCAGGAACTGGATTGGGATTTCTGGCTTGGCCCTGCTCCTGAAGTCGACTACCGAGCTTTGCCTGAGATTCGCGAGGGATATGGTGGAGGCGTTCCCCTGTACAGCAATTGCCACTATGCGTTCCGCAACTGGCACGCCTATGCGGGCGGCAAACTGACGGACTGGGGAGCTCACCACGTTGACATTGCCAACTGGGCACTGGGCTTCACAGAAACCGGACCAGACAAAATCACGCCACTTAATTTCGAAATGGCAGTCGAACACAAAGATGGATATCCGGTGATTGACAACCAGTACAACTCCGCCACGAAGTTCGACATCAAAGTCGACATGCCCAACGGTATCGAGATGCTAATCACGAGCGAAGGTGATAACGGAATTTTGTTCGAAGGTACAAAAGGCCGGTTCTTCGTCAATCGCGGAAAAATCGTTGGCAAGCCAGTCGAAGACCTTGAAACCAACCCGTTGCCTGACGGCGCGCTTGAGGAAGTTTATGGTGGACCGCTGGCCGGCAACCACGCGAAAAACTTTATTGATGGTATGCGATCACGTACCCAGCCAATCTCTGATGTCTGGTCACACAATCGTATGTTGGAAATCTGCCACCTTTCCAACATCGCCATGCGTCTGGATCGACCAATCAATTGGGATCCCGTCAAGCGTGAAATCATTGGCGACGAACAAGCCAGCAGCTTTTTGTCTCGAGAATACCGCAAGGGCTACGAAATCGATATGTAGTTGGGCCAGTGGTTCAATGTCGGGCAGGTTTTCAACTGCCGTTTGCAAAAAGATTGGCGGGCTGAAAACCTGCCGATCATTCTTTTGGCAGATGCTCTACTGCTTTGTTCCAACTCGTTTTTAGGTTTGTTACTTGCGGAGGGTCTCGTTT
>CAYXWX010000036.1:13446-37863 GCA_964468915.1 uncultured Pirellulaceae bacterium | reverse complement strand
GCTGCATCATCTCTTTGGGGTAGCTGCCTTTGTCTTCGTAGACAGCACAGGCTTCGGTGGAAACGGTGAAGCCGGGAGGCACGGGCACGTCGGCGTTGCACATTTCGGCCAGGTTGGCTCCCTTGCCCCCGAGGATCTCTCGCATCGTGCGATCACCATCGGTCATTTTTTTTCCGCCGCCATAGAAGTAGACGAATTTCTTTGCCATCGTTGTAAGCCTTTTCAGATTCTAAATTTTTGGTACTGCCAGTCCCGCGAGGGGACGAAAGGTTGCCGCCGTGAGTTTTAGTTCGCAGCGAAGGGAATCATTAAAAGTCGAGTCCCGAACGGAGCGACAGGAAGTCGCCGCCGAGACATCGCAGACCTTGAACGCAGACAGAAGCTCCATGGTCCTGAAGGACGAATCGCCCTCAGGAAGTCAGACAGAAACAGGCAGGCACTCGACCAGCGCCTGCGACTGGCTCGCGATGGATGATTTTCGGAGGTCTAGCCCAAAACGCATCCATTCGCCAGCATTTTTCGGCGTTTCAAGGGCCAACAGGGTAGCATGAGGTCCAGAAACCGTAAAGTGCGACGTCTCGCGATCTAAGCACGATTTTCGGTCAATATAACCCGAAGGTCGCAGACATTGGTCCGAGTCGGCGGAACACGGATCAGGGAGCCAAGTCGATCCCAGATTGAGTAGCTGTTGAAGGATTCGAGAGCCTCGGCGATTTCCACCTCCAAAGGATCGATCGTCATCGAGGAATCGAACCAGGCACCGGCGACTGGTACGTTTCCGTCCTCACCGTCCGTGCCGCCGGAAAGCAGGCAAAAAGCTCTACTGGTTCCGCCATCGAACATACTTGACGGAAGAAGATCCATCGCGGCCAACGCCAGATGCTGGTTTCTTCCGCCATTGCCCGGTTTGGGGCCAAGCTGCACCGTCGGCTCACCTCCGGAAATCAAACACCTTCGTCCTGACCGCAGACTCATAAACTGCAATTCTGCAGAAAGACCTGCGCCGACAAACTCGGCATCGTCACTGGAGTCAGACGTTTCTGCTCTGACGACCTCGTAGCCCAATTCGATCGCTTTCTGTTTTGCCGCTGCGACTGCTGTCTGATTGTTGCACAAGATGTGGTTGCGGATTTCGCATGGAGGAGCATCCGGTTCGTCAGACTGGTTTGTTTCAATGCAATCCAAAACACTTTGCGGAGTGTGTGTCAATTTTGGGTCGAAGGTTCGGAGCACTTCCATTGGATCAAGGTCCGAGTCGCTATCGAGAACGGTCGGGCCGGAAGCGATCACGTGGAGCGGATCGCCAATTACATCCGATACGATCAGCGAAACGAGATGACCGGCGTTGCACGCTCTCGCTAGTCCGCCGGCTTTAACTTGACTGATCGCTCGCCGCACCGAATTCAACTGACTGATGTTTGCGCCGCGAGAGGAAAGCAGTGTTGTCACGACGCGAAAATCGTCCAGAGTCACGGGGTCCACCGGTTGTTCCAGTAACGCCGATCCACCACCAGCCACCATAAAAATAACCAGATCTCGCGGCGTTGCACCACGGACAAGTTCCAGAATTCTCTGCGTCCCGGCAAGCACTCGGGGGCCGGGTAGATTCTCACCCGCAGGGCGGCAGCCGACGACTTTGATGGAGCGAAGGGAAATCTCCTGATCGTCGGGGACATTCACGTGACCGATGACGTGCCGATCAAGAAAGCCAGCATCGACTTTCGAAATTGCATCTTCGAAACCGGCCGCCATCCAGCCGCTGGCTTTTCCGGCTCCCACCACAATGACTCGATCAATCCGTTCCCGTTGCAATGTCGAATCGCCAACGACCAGCTGATCTTTAGTCAATTGAATTTGTCTGGCAACCGCCGTTCGAGCATCGACCGCAGCGACACCGGCTTTCCAAATCGCCAGAGCATCTTCGGAAATAGCGTGATGACTTGAATCGCTCATGGCAGAAAGTGTTTCTAAGGATCGATCGCAGCGTTTATGCTGATAGGTTACTCGATTCGCAAAGCCGAAGTCACCGACCGAGCAAAATACTTGATGCTTAGACTACATTCAGGCTTGCAGAATTTATGCGTTGGCAGATGATGCATCACCAGGCTTCGGCGTAGCGTTTGTATATTTTTCAGGAGCATGATCGGAAATGCCCAACCTTTGCGTTAACTCTTATTCGGCAGTTCTCCTTTCATTGGCTGCTTTTGCAATCAGCCTGAAGGCACATGGTCAGATCGATCAGCAGGCTCGTCCAACAAGCGTTGGCATCGAGAAAGCGTTTCCCACCTTGAGGTTTGAACGGCCTGTCTTTTTGACTCATGCGGGTGATCAGACTGACCGTGTTTTCGTTGTCGAACAGGCTGGCAGGATTCGCTGGTTTCGTAACGCGGAGGACACCCGGGATATCTTCACGTTCCTTGACATCGCCGACCGCGTTTGCCGCATCGGAAACGAGCAGGGCTTGTTGGGGCTCGCCTTTCATCCCGATTTCAAAACGAACGGCCAGTTTTTCGTGCACTATTCATCGAGTAAGAACGAGTTGGTCAGCACGATTTCGCGTTTTACCGTCTCTGGTCAAAATCCGAACATCGCCGATAAGGATTCCGAAGAGATTGTTTTGGAGCTGAAACAGCCGTACCGAAATCATAATGGCGGCGCGATTGCGTTTGGTGGTGATGGCTACCTTTACATTTCTTTTGGCGACGGAGGAAAGGCGAACGATCCTCATCGTCATGGTCAAAATCTGAAAACACTTTTCGGTTCGATCCTGCGCATCGATGTTGATCGGAAAACGGACAGCCTGAATTACGCGATTCCGGATGACAATCCGTTCGTTGATTCTGCTGAGGGAATGATTGAAGCTCGACCCGAAATCTGGGCCTACGGACTTCGTAACGTTTGGAAGTTTTCATTCGACCGAGAAACCGACGAACTGTGGGCGGGTGATGTCGGGCAGGGAAAGTTTGAAGCCGTCTACAAGATCGAAAAAGGCGGCAACTACGGCTGGAACCGGTTCGAAGCCGGAAAACCGTTCGACGCGGAAACGGAACTGGCTCAGCCCGAAACGACTCCTCCGGTCGCGTTGTACAGTCACAAATGGGGACTTTCGATTACCGGCGGGAATGTTTATCGCGGGCGACGTTACCCTCAGCTGGATGGCAAATACTTCTACGCCGATTACATCTCGGGCAATCTCTGGTCGGTCTCGCCAGATGAATCGGGCCAGCTGCGAAGCAAGCTTGAACGTCGCACGGGCAGAAGCGTGGCCAGTTTTGGTGAGGATGAAAACGGAGAAGTCTACATCTGCAGCTTCGACGGATACATCTATCGAATCGTGGCGACCGATGAGCCGGATTCGACGCTTGCTTCCTGGCCACAGAAGTTGTCAGAAACCGGCATCTTCGCTTCGATGCAGGATCAGAAAATTTCCGACGACTATGTGCATTACGAAGTCAACGCGCCGTTCTGGTCGGAC
Organism: uncultured Pirellulaceae bacterium; assembly: GCA_964468915.1. GTDB lineage: Bacteria > Planctomycetota > Planctomycetia > Pirellulales > Pirellulaceae > Mariniblastus. The sequence goes on along the minus strand of CAYXWX010000036.1, from coordinate 34,388 downwards.
GGGGCGACGAAACACCGGTATTTCAAGTTGCCCGAAGGTGAACAACTGGGATATCGTGCCGATGGGACGTGGGAAATTCCGGTGGGGGGTCGCATCGTCAAGCATTTTGAAACGTTCAACAAAGTGCCGATCGAAACACGTTTGATCGTTCGTGCCGAACATGCGTGGGAAGCAGCGACCTACGTTTGGAATCGCAGTTCTGACGAAGCGACGTTGATGCCCGAGGGCTACCAGCAGGAGCGTCGGCATCCGGTTTTTGACTCGAACGACTGGAAACAAACCGTCTGGCTCGCGCCGTCGTCATCGGAATGCGCCAGCTGTCACACCGATGCGGCAGGGTACGTTTTAGGAATGAACACCGCTCAGTTGAATCGCACGCCGGACGGAGAAACCGAAAACCAGATCCAAAAATGGATTGCCTCGGATTTGGTCGACATCGAAGAATTTGATCCTGAAGATGCGGCCAGATTTTGTTCACCTTTCGACGATTCTGTCGATGTAGAAACGAGGGCTCGCGTGTTGCTGGACGTCAATTGTGCCATGTGCCATCGTCCCAATGGACCGGGAAATTCCAACATCGATTTGCGTTGCCCCACGGCACTTGAAGCAACCGGATTGATGGGTGTCAGGCCGGCTCAAACCGATCTTGGCATCGCCGATGCGAAGATTATCGATCCCGGTCGCCCGGATAACTCGATTCTGCTGCATCGAATGAATACACTTGGTCAGGGTCGGATGCCAACCATCGGCAGCGCGATCGTTGACGCCAAGGGAACCGCGCTGATTCGGCAGTGGATTGAGAGCCTGGGAAGTGAGTAAAGTATGATGGCCGACAAGGCTGGCGGTTCAGGTTGTTGTTGTTCTTTTGATTGGCCCAGGTCAAAACTGATTCTCGATTGTCCTTCGTGATTTATGATGTTGCCTTGCTTCACTTTGCCATTGATCCTGTGCGTCACTCTAACGTTGGATGCAACGGCAGGAGGACAGGAAACGAGCGAAAGTCCGCCTTTGCAATTGGTGGGGACGATCAAAGAATCGGACGTCACCGAAAGTAGCGGTTTGGCGATCAGCCGCACAACCGACAACGCGTTCTGGACGCACAACGATTCAGGACACTCGCCCTGTCTTTACTTGATTGCGACCAATGGAAAATCGTTGGCTCGATGCAAGCTGAAGAAGGCTCGCAATATCGACTGGGAGGCGATGGGCTCCTTCCTTCACGGTGGTAAGCCGTGGTTGATGGTGGCTGATGTCGGAGACAACAGTCTGAATAGAACCGATTACAGGATCTATCTTCTTCCCGAGCCCGAGCTTTCACAGAAAAAGAAAAAAAAGAAGTCGCGACATAAACTTGAATCGACCGTTGCAAGGATCGGGTTTGCATACGATGACGGGAATCACAATGTTGAAGCTGCTGCCGTTTCGCCGGATGGCAAAAGTATCTGGTTCATCGAGAAAATTTACACAAACGACGCTCGACCGATTCAGCCCGGAATCTATCGTTTGCCGTTGATCGATGCCGACTTCGATGGTGACTCAAGCGAGGATGCGAATAGGGAAACAAATCAAGATGCAAACAAAAATGCAGGGGCCCGCGTTGCCACTCGATTGGCCAACTACCCGATTCGCAACGTGACCGGCATGGCGTTTTCCCCGGATGGACGTCGCTTGATCGTTCGCAATTATCTGAACGCTCACGTTTACACGCGGCCTGAAGGTCGCACGTGGGAAGAAACAGTGAAGCAGACAAAGCCCACCCCGGTTGTGCTGCCGATTCAGAGTCAGGGCGAGGCCATTTGCTTTACGGTCGATTCGAAATCGGTGTTGATCACCAGCGAGTTCAAGCGTTCCACCATCTGGCAGGTGAAGCTTCCGACGGTGCCGTCGGTCGAACCATGAGCCAGCCAGTCCTTTCCAAATCGTTCTTTCAGCAACCGCCCGAAGTCTGCGCACGAAAGTTGATTGGCGCGACATTTCGAAAAGGGTCATGCGCCGGGGCCATCGTCGAAACGGAAGCGTATGCGGCCGTCGGTGACGAAGCATGTCACACTTTCTTTCGGCAGAAAGCTCGCACATTCGTCGATCAGCACGAAGCGGGCGCCGGATACGTGTATCTGAATTACGGTATGTATTGGTTGGCCAATGTTTTGACGAAAACGAAATCCGGTCAGATTGGTTTTGTGTTAATCCGAGCGCTTGAGCCTGTCGATGGGATCGGTCGCATGAAGAGACGCCGCGATCGACAAAAAGAAACCGATCTCTGTTCCGGACCGGGAAAGCTGACGATCGCGTTGGCGATTGACCAGCGGCACCACGGAGTCGACTTCACGACGGCGAAGGGTCCGCACTTTCTGAAACGCTCAAACCGTCCCAGAATCATCGCCGGACCCCGCATCGGTATCTCGCGCGAAGTCGAAAGGCCATGGCGTTTTGGAATTCCGGGGCATCCTCATTTGAGTAAGCCATTTGATCGGCCGATTGACAAGCAGTTTGTGGAATGATTCTCGAGCGATCCGAGCCGAACAACCCTACGCGATGACTGTCTGGGTTGGTACGATTAGTTTTCCACAACTTCATAACCCGAAGTGTGATAGGATTTTGCACGCGTCATCATAACCCGTTGCGTCAGCGAGGGATCGGTCCCTCACTAACGTGTCGGGTTGAGATCGTTGTGACAAGGACTTACGACGATCCATGCAAAATCCTGGTGAGCGAGGGAGCCTTCCCGGGTTTCCCTCACTGACGTTTCGGGTTGCGATCGCTTGATCGGGTTATGGGATAGCACTTTAGTCGCGCGAACCGAATATCCAAACGCAGGGAAAACATGGCGGACGCTGTAACAAAAACTCAACTTGCTGCTGAAGGACTCGCCAACGATCCTCGGATTGCCGAGGCGAAACGGCTGATCCTTGATGCCATTGCCGAGCATTCGGCTCCGCTGGCGGAAGTCGCGCCGCCGATTGAGTCGCTGGTTGTCGACTATCAGGCATTGCTGGACGAATACAGCAGTCTGCGCGGCGGTCGAGTGTACTTTCCGTATCTGGGCAGCGGCATTGGAAACGGCCCGTTTGTTGAACTGGCCGATGGAAGTGTGAAGCTTGATCTGATCAGCGGGATTGGCGTGCATGGCTACGGACACAGTCACCCGAAACTGATTGAAGCAGGAATTGACGCAGCGATTTGCGACACTGTCATGCAGGGAAATCTGCAGGCGAATCCTTCGATCGTCGATACCAGTCGTTTACTGGTCGATCTGGCGAAAGAAAGCGGGTCCGGGATCAACCATTGCTTCCTGACCACCAGTGGCGCGATGGCCAATGAAAATTCGCTCAAGTTGGCCTTTCAAAAGAACACGCCCGCGAATCGAATCGTTGCGTTCACTCATTGCTTTGCTGGTCGCACGCTTGCACTGGCTCAGTTGACCGACAAAGCCGCTTATCGACAGGGTCTGCCCGACACAATCGCCGTCGATTACATCCCGTTCTTCAATGAACAGTCGCCCGAACGTAGCACTGAGATCGCGGTCAATCACTTCAAGTACTACCTGAACCGTCATCCCGGTAAATACGCGGCGATCTGGCTGGAGTTGATTCAGGGCGAAGGCGGCTACTACCCCGGGCAGACTGAATTCTTCCGTCAGTTGATGACGGTGGCTCGTGAGAACGGTGTCGCGGTAATCGCGGATGAAGTCCAGACGTTTGGACGGACCTCACGTCCCTACGCGTTTCAGCACTTCGGGCTGGACGATCTGGTGGACATCGTGACCGTCGGGAAAATCACGCAAGTTTGTGCGACCTTGTTCACCGATCAGTACAAGCCTCAGCCGGGTTTGGTCAGTCAGACGTTCACCGGCAGCAACATGACGATTCTTGCCGCCAATGCGATTCTTCAGGGAATGATTGAGAACGGCAACTTTGGCGACGATGGTAAAAACATGTCGTTGCATCGACATTTTGCCAGTCGCCTGGATGACCTGTCGAAAAAACATCCGGGATGTATTTCGGGTCCATTCGGACTGGGGGGCATGATCGCGTTCACTGCGTTCGACGGATCATCAAAAAAGACCAACGAGCTGATTGATCGGCTGTATGCTGCCGGGCTGATGTCGTTCATGGCGGGAGGAAATCCATCTCGCATTCGGTTTTTGCTGCCTTTGGGTTGCGCCGAGAACAGTCACATCGATGTTGCATGTGACATCATTGATGAAGTCGTGGGTAAAATGGCGGCAGAGCGATAGTATTTTTTGTTTGATGATGACCAAACCAACCGTTATTTGCCCGGGATGCACTTGTCTTTGCGATGACATTGAAGTTGTTGACTCGGACGGTCTGAAGATCGTCAATGCGTGTGCCTCAGGAAAGCAATGGTTTTCGGATGGCTTGCATTACGCGAATCAGCCTGCTCAGCACCGCGTCGACGGACAAGTCGTTTCACTCGAGATGGCCATTGGTGCTGCAAAAGATATCCTCGACAAAGCGATGGCGCCGCTGGTGTGCGGGCTGGATGCTCTGAACGTTGATGCCCAGCAGGAGGCGTGGAAACTGGCCAAATCGATTCACGGCACTATCGATACCAGCCTGAATAACCATGGTCGCGCAGGGTTGTACTCGCTGCAAAAGCATGGCAAAGTCACCGCGACAATCGGCGAGATCGCAAACCGAAGTAACTTGATCGTGTTCTGGTTTTGCGATCCGATGGCCACGCATCCTCGGTTGATGGAGCGGCTCAAATGTGATGGCAAGCGAGTGATCGTGGTGGATGAAGCTGAGACCGCCACTGCAAAGTTGGCCGATACGTTTATCGAGTTGTCGCCCAGCGAAGCACTCAGTGCGTTGATGATGCTGAATGCCGTCGTCAGAGAGAAATCGTTCAACCTGGACGCATCGGCTTCGACCGTTGGCCGCGATACGCTGGGATCGTTTGCTGAATCTCTGGCAAATGAGCTCGCAAATTCGACCTACGGCGCGATCTGCTATGGCCATACGACGGATGATTCGCAGTTTGATGCTGCCAACGATCAACTGGCTCTGCTGGTCAGGGCATTAAACTTGAAAACGCGGTTCGTAAGCCTTTCAATCCGGAGCGATGGCAACGCTCAGGGAGCCGAAAACGTGATCGCGTGGAGCAGCGGTTATCCGACTGCCGTCAATTACGCTCGATCCATGCCCCGTTTCAATGGGAATGAGTTTTCTGCCGAACAAATTCTCAGACGCGGCGAGTGCGATGTGGTTTTGCTGGGACCGACATCCGAAGCTGAGTTGGGTCGACTGTCGAAAGAAGCAAATGCCACGCTTAGCCGCGTTGCCACGATTGAACTGACCAGTTCAAAACGTCTCGTTTCCAACGCGAAGGTTTCGATCCATGTTGCGGCACCGGGCATCGATGCAAGCGGGGACTTTTGCCGACTGGATGATGTTGCGTTGCCGCTGACCGGGCTGATCTCGACCGAACGACCCGCGGCAGAAGAAGTGTTACGTCAGCTGATCCCAAGCCCTGCTGCCGATTGATTTCCCGTTATCGAACTCTATTGTCGCCGGAATATGCTCGCTAATCTCTTTCCACTTGAATTGCGAGCTTTCGAGGAACTGTTTGTCCGCGATGACCGGCCGGACTTTCCCGCTGTCTTTTCTGCGAGATTTGTCTTCAGTGGTCCGTTCGATCATGAAACAGCCAAAGCCGCATTGACGGAAACCGCTGGGCGTCAGCCCATGATGAATGTGAGGTTGAGTGAATCGGACGGTGGGTCGGCCGAGTGGATCCAGGTTAGCGACGCCGAGCGATTGCACGGCCTTGCCGTGGAAACAGACTGTGGATTAAACCGGCTCTCACCAATCAACGTAAAAAACGAAAAGCCGTTTCGTTTGAATCTGGACGTCCGGCAAACCGAAGACGGTACAAGCCAGTCCGTCGTTACTTTTCAGTTTCATCATGCCGCCTTTGATGGCGTTGGCGGTTTGATGATCGTGAACGATTGGATGCGAGCGTACGACCGGTTGAGTGAAGTTGGTGATCGTGGCGTCCGTGCGAAACGAAGTCGGCTTGATCCCGGAATGCTGCAGGAGCGTTGCCGAGCCGGATTGACGTGGCGGGAGCGTGTGCGTCTGGCTCCCTGGTCTTGGTTGAGCCTGATTGGTTTCGTCAACTTTTTCAAGAATCGTCCAATCCCGCTGCTGCCGAATGACATGATCGGGCAGATCGAACAAGAATCAGATCGTGAAAGGGAACCAATTCTTTCGATTGCGATTTCGCAGCAAGCGACTTCGGCGATGAAATCGAGAGCGACCGAGCTTTCGGTGACCATGAATGATCTGTTGGCGGTCGAGTTGCTTGCCAGCGTCAAACAATGGCAGCAGGAGATGAAGTTCACGCCAGACGGAAGTCACATCCGCATCACAATACCCATCAACGAGCGAAATGTTCGACATCGGCGGATGCCGGCCTGCAATCACTGCACGATGATCAGCCTCGATCGACGTCCCGATCACATCGACCTGAACGCGGATGGACAATCGTTTCAAAACCTCGCAAAACAGGTTCACCACGAAATCAAAATGGTTCGCGATTGGCGTTTGAGTCTGTTCTTTTGGACGAATCTGAGGTTGTTTCGGCGGCTGGGAGGAATCAAGCGTTGGTTTGCAACACAACAATGTCGATCGACCTGCGTGTTGACGAATCTTGGCCAGCTAGGGCAACGTCTGCGACTGCCTAAGGACGATTCGGGGCGAATGGTGGTAGGCGGCAATCGACTGCTTCACGTCGAACTTGCGGCTCCGATTCGATATGGAACCGGAGCTGCGTTCTCGATCTTCATGTATCGCGGTCAGTTGAACATCACGATGAACTTCGATGATTCTTCGCTCAGGCGTGAATCCGCGACGGCCTTGCTGGAGACGATTCGAGATCGTCTGGATCGATCGTTGTCGGATTAATTTTTGGCACAAAGAAAGTGAAGACGCGAAAGCATTCGATAAATCGATTTTCTTTTTGCTCCCGATGTTGGTGATTGCTCGCCCGGATACTTCGTAGGCCGGCAACACGGTCTCGAAAATACTGCCGTAACTTTGCAAACCAGAAAGTTGTCAAAAACAGTCTGTCATTCTCGACGGCAACAAATCCGAGACCGAAGTTCCGGCAGGCCAATGGTTTGCGTGTCACAGCCTACATTCTGATGAAATATCCAGCACTAGGCTTCACCTCACTTGCAAGTAGCACGCACAGCCATGCCCACGCACGCTGAAACCCGCGTCTACCTACGCTCTTTTCTCACGCCCTTTGCTCATATCCTTGCACAACAACTCACGCACATGGTTTCATTCGTCGGCAAATTCCTCGACCGCCGAATCGGTCATGGTTGAGTAGTCGGGTGCTTCACGCAAATGCGAATAATCCGGGCATCCTGCCAGCAGCAGAATGAAAGCCGACATCACGAACACGTTCATAAAACGGTTCTCGCGATAATGAGAAACGAAAGAGTTCAAATCGACCACAACGCACCGCCTCAATTAAAAAACAGGAATGGTCTGACGATCTGATCGATTTCCAAGGTTCGAATAGACATCCGTTTCAATATCCGCATTGATAAACCGGGTCGAGCCATCGGCGAACGAAAAAGTGACTCCGTCGCCAGCGTGCCAACTGGCGAACCCAAACGCCATCTCTTTTCGCAGGTCGTCAACTTTGGACTTGGACAGGGTCGCCAGTTTCTGCGGTCGAAAGCGGTGGTACAAATTGAGCGGGATCGCCGTTGATCCCAGAAATTCTGACAGGTCGGCAACGTTGATCCGATCGATTTCAAACGAGCCGATGTACCAATGGTCGATTCCGAGATTGCCAATCGTTTCACCGGAATCAAGCCTCAAGGGTGAAGAATCGAAAATGGTTTCACCAACCAGCAATGTGTTGGAAGATCCATCCAGACAATCGCTGAATGTCACAAACGACTTGACCGGATGCTTCCAGTAGTCGGCTCCCTGGTTGGGCACAAGCATCCCGTTCCGTGCTGCTCGAACCTCCCGCGTTTTGTTCGTTGCCGACCCGCTGGCAAACTGCAGGTTACGAAGTCTTGGTGCTTCGGTTGCGGTACCAGTTGCAACTCCGATGTAACTTGACGGCACTCGATCGGCGATCACCGGTCCGCTACCGCTGTCGATTCCTTCGGGAACCAAATCACTGGGGCAGCGGAACAGAGGAATGAAAGTCTGGCATGCTGCGTTGTTTCCGGTTGTCGTCGAATACCAATGGCCGCCATCGTCCCCTGTTTCGCTGGGGTCGGGATCCGTCACATCGTCATCCGTCAGTTTCATGTTGTCGAATAAAACCGATTGTTCGATGTGCGGCAGAATGTACGCAGACCAACCAGCACCCTGGCCGCATTTCGCACCGGTAGGGAATCGTTGCTTGGATGATTCATAGTTCAGACATGCCAAAGCAAGTTGGCGAACGTTATTAGAACAGGCAGATCGCCTGGCTGCTTCGCGAACCTGTTGGACGGCGGGCAGCAACATCCCGACAAGGATGCCGATGATGGCAATCACCACGAGTAGTTCAACCAGGGTGAATGCGGAACGCGATGGTCGTCGATTTGTTTGACGGACCGGAAGAAAGGTCAGTTGAGTTAACGAACGAACAGACATAGCGGCCTCGCAGAAAGTGGAAGGGTTTCGAGGAATGGGCCTTAAGCCATATTCAGGTGCCGTGCTGATTTTATGTCTGAAATCTTCAAAATGCAAAATGAAAATGGAACACCCGATAAATTGGGGCAACGGTTGAGAACTGGCCCATGCAGCCTGGTTGAACAAGAACTGTCCAGGAAAGTTCCAAACTGAGGTTTCGCTAATCGTTAAAGGTGATCTGGTCTGTTGAGACCATCAGATTTTGGCACTTGTTTGAGGGATGACAAACTGCTTGAGCGAATGGGCTGACGCGGCCAGATCGTGATTTTCGAAGTGTTCCCAGAAATTGTGCTTACGAAACAAATTTTTATGTTTAAGCACGATAACGTACAAAACGATAAGCAACGGCCACTGGTGTTACCTTGTATTCCGGATAGTGGCTGGCTGGCCGGGTGGTTTCGCGATCCTGCAACATGACATCAAGAAACGTTAACGGGTCTAAACTGGTAATAGACACTCGATTCGCTACAATATTGAAACAGCCTTTGGTCGATATTACATCCTAACATTGAGATCGACCAATTCCATTTCGCTTCATTTTTCTCATTTCAACGAGGGGCCTGTCATGATTTCCAAGCCTGCTTCTGTTCTTCAAATGAGTGACTCCGGTAAGTCCAGACGACGTTCTGGATTTACGCTGGTCGAGTTGCTGGTCGTCATCGCGATCATTGGCATTCTGATCGGGATGCTACTTCCCGCCGTTCAGCAAGTCCGAGAGGCCGCCCGACGCGCGAGCTGTTCGAATAACATTCGCCAGATTGCTTTGGCGTGCCACAACTATCAATCTGCCAGAGACGAGCTTCCCGGTGGGTTGGTGGCCTATAAAGATAACAGCCGGATTCGTTGGTTTGGCTACTCGGTTTTCGCTGCAATCCTTCCACAGATGGAACAGACTGCAATCTACGACCAGTGGGATTACAGCGAATCAGGGACCAATGCCATGACAAATAGTTTGGATTTGAATGGGAATCGTACAGCAGATGCAACTACTGCCCAGCAGATCAATTCCTATATTTGTCCGTCAGACGTTTTCGATGAGCTTGTCGTCGAGCTCACGTACAGCTCAAACAGCGCCGGCTACCCGGGCGGATTCTTTGGTGTGATGAGCTACGCGGCAAATGGAGGGACGAACAGTACTTATTTCCTGCAACCTCCAATGCAAGACGATGGTGTTTTTTATATGACCGGTCCTGAGTCACTGCCGGATCCTCGAAGTCCCAATCGAACTCCGAATTTGGACGATGACGCTGATCCCGTGTCAGTTGATGCGGTGTACGATGGATCCAGCAACACGTTCATGTTCGGTGAAAAGTACCACTTGGATCCGGTGTTTGAGGCAATTGTTAGGCAAAATGGAACTAGCTCCTCATTCAGTCGGTATGACCTCGACCAGTGGAGTGTCTGGGGTTGGTATGGTGGCGGCAACGGAACCACGGCGACGTTTGGTTCGACTCAGTCCCCTTTGAACTACTCGACTCCAGAAGACGTTTCTGCAAGCTACACAGAAGTCAATAACAGAACTTCAGCTTTTGGAAGTGGCCACTCTGGCGGTGCTAATTTCGCTTTCTGTGACGGTTCCGTTCGCTTTGTTGTGAATGAAATCGACGAGGTGAGTTATCAATCTCTGAGTACACGCGAAGGGGGAGAAACTGTTTACTCAGATCTTTGAAATTCTGAATCAGCGCGTCTATACGGAAGTGTACGCGTCGTTTAAACACTGGAGTATGAATGGGTGAGTTTGTAAATTCCGCGAGCGTTATTGATTTTCCCCGCTTCTTGTCAAAAGTAAGTTTTGCTTTTTTAATCGTGGCGTTGTTCTGGTTCACCGGCTGTGGCGAGCCGATCCCAGAACTCGCGCAGGTGACGGGGACGGTGACGATGAATGGCAAGCCTCTTCCCGGAGTGGGGATTGCGTTCTCCCCCGACCCTTCAACGGGTCATGTCGGTCGCACATCACGAGGTCTCACCGACGCAGACGGAAAATACACGCTCACCTACAGAACGGCAAAAGGAACGCCAGCTCCAGGCGCCTCTGTGGGGCAGCACCTGGTGTCAGTTTCTGATGTTTTATGCATCGAATCGCGCGACAAGCCGCTCCCGTACCGATTTTCGTTGCTCTTAGGCAAGGCCTCTTCGTCCCCGTTCAAGGAGGTCGTTTCGCCTGGTGAAAACCAAATTGATTTTGACCTTACGGACTACCCTAATCGTTAATGTTCTGTCTAACTTGAATTTTCGGGTTAACGTCGCAACGACAGTCGCGTTTCCTTGGATGAAACGGGAACGCCAACCCATGACATGCCAATAGTGATTTGTCTAACTTAAAACGTGGGGTTCGCACTTCATTTTGACTCGATTTGGGCAAGCCGTTCTCTCGGGCCAATCCTAAAATCCTGGCTTGACAATGCACTAGCCCAATCCATGCCACGGAGGCGGATTGTGATTCCAGTCGCAATGGAATTGGCCAGCAGTTCGATCGATCGATGGCCTGCGGCGACCTCAATTAAACCGGAGATCAAAGTGCGGCGGGAGGCCGGTAACGCCACGTTCGCTCCAGAACCAAGCGGCGAGTGCCGCCGGGAGGTTGCTTCCGCTCGGTTCTCGACCTGTGTTTCGGTTTCTCGCAACGCGAGACAGGTTACGGTCGAATAGCTAACCTTTAATCGCCTATTCCGACCGGGTGGCCAACCTTTGCACTTTCAAAATTTTGTTAACTATCTACAATTTAAGGGCTCAACGCCCTTTCCTCCTCGTCTCGCGTTGGTCGCGTGAAGCCGACATCCGAGTACCGCTTATATCGAGCGGTCAAGGCGTCAATCGCACGGTATCAGCCCGAGTTACCGCATAACTCTCTCGGTCTACTGCGTGCCAGAAATTGACGCGTCATCACCCTGGCTGCCTATTACTGCGGTTGAGAGTTGAATGAGTTACATCAGAAATTTTTTCCACGATTCAATCGACAGCCAACGAAGGAAATCGCAACGGCGACGAAGGAACACGCCCAACGATTTCACGTTCTATTCGCTTGAGTCGCGTCAGTTGTTGGCGACGATCATTGCTGACTTTGGTTCTGGGGTTACGTTGGACTGGACGGAAGGTTCTTCGTGGATTGGTGGGACCGTTCCTGGCGCCAATGACAGAGCGGTCATTCCACAAAACACCACCGTCCAGCTTGATGGAACCAACCACACCGTCAAAGAACTGGTCGTCATGGGAACGCTGGACGTGCCTGAAGTCTCGGGAGTGGATCGGTCGCTGACGTCCAATTGGATTCACGTCAACAGCGGCGGTGTTTTCCAGATCGGCACGGCTGCCGATCGATACGACACGGCCGAATTTACCCTGACGCTCACCGGAACCGATCCAACGCAGACGTTCAGCGTCGAAACGGCGATGGGCAACATCACCATCAACAATAACGACTCTTTCCTGATGGCCGCCGGTGGCGGAAGACTGCAGTTCTTTGGACAAGAAAAGCTCAGCTTCAGCAAGCTTGGTGCCACCGTCAATGCGGGCTCCAGTCAGATCATCGTCGAGAATATCATCGAACGAAATTACGATGGCACCACGTCAGCGGCTTCTGACGGGCAACTCGATTGGGAAGTCGGCGACCAGATTGTGATCGCCAGTTCTTCCGAAGACTACAACGACCAGGAAGTTCGCAACATTGCCGCCATTATCGATCTGGGCAACGGAACGTCTCGCATTACGCTCAATTCATCATTGAATCATCGCCATTCGGGCGAGATCGAAACCTACCGCAACGACACTCGCACGTGGGACCTCGATCTGCGAGCAGAGGTCGCGCTGCTGAATCGCAACGTCAAAATCACCAGCGAATCGTGGCACGACACCGACAATCAATTTGGCGATCGAGCCCGGTTCACTCAGGCGCTGGGCAACCCGGGCGACGGCTTTGGAGGGCATATCATGATCATGCCTACCGCAGGGCAGATCACGGTCGATGGAGTCCAGCTGGACCAACTTGGGCAAACCGCACGAGTCGGTCGCTACCCGATTCACTGGCATTTATCGGGCGACAACACCGGTGACGTGCTGCGCCAGACAAGCATTACCAATTCCAACAATCGAGGGGTCACACTTCACGGCGCACACAATGTGTTGGTTCAGGACGTTGTCCTGCATGACATCCACGGTCACGGGTTCTTCATGGAAGACGCCGTCGAAACCGGAAACCAGTACATCTCTAACATCGCCTTGGGAATTCATGCCGTAGGTCAGAGCAACAACAGTATCAATTTAAACGACCCATTCATTGTCGACACTCACGACCATGTCGGGCAGAACGCAAGTCGTTTTCTGAGTTCCGCCGCTTACTGGATGACCAATCCCGACAACACCTGGATTGGAAACATCAGCGCTGGGTCTGAAGGAACCGGGTTCTGGTTTATTTTCCCTGGCGAAGCGATCGGCGAGTCCGCGAATGATCCTCAGTACAGTAACGTCCGGCCTGACCGAACCAACCTTCGTCAGTTCGATCACAATTCGGCTCACTCTTCACCGGCCGGTTTGAACTTCGATCGAGGATCTGATCTGGAGGTGCCTGTCGGAGCGACACTGAAACCAAACTTCGCGGGTGACGCTTGGTTACCATCGGAAGAACCTCAGATTAACAACTTCACTGCCTATAAACACAATGTTGCGATCTACCATCGAGGGTTCGACGCGAACTTTCATGACAATCGCATCGCCGACAGCAACATCGGCACCTTTATCACATTTACTCAACGAATCACCGACACACTTTACGTTGGTCATTCGCGTGGGAATGCAGATTTTTCAGACTCGGTGACCGGTCACACGATTTACGACGGTGCCAACACGCTCGACGGGATCCACTTTGCCGGCTTTGCTGCCAGCAATGCTCATACTTTTCGAACCAATGGTTCGGCGCTTCGTCACACCAGTCATGTGATGACCAACACATCTTTCGAGAACGACGGTAGTGCCGGACACGTCAGCGTTGGAACGCAAGGAGGTGGTTCATCACAGAATTCACCATTCGATTTATCACCGGCTTCCATTTATGACGCAGACGGAACTTTAACCGGCCATGTCGGCGGAGGTGCAGGATGGACGGTCGTTACGAATCATCCGTTTTTCTACGATGACGACGACATTGTGCCAACAGGATGGAACGCGGCGATTTCCGACGACATCTATGCAATGCTGAATTTCGATCCCAATAACGACAGTTCCCGGTTTCGAGCCACCGCGCCTGACGGGGATCAAATCGTCGATGCAGGCACCTCGCGCCGAAATACACACATAAAAATAGGCAACATCATGGACCCTGATGACGATTATCGAATCGATTTGTCATCCGGTTCCTACTCGAACTCGTTCGACTTCCGCTACTGGATTCGAACCGGCCCCTCAGGACCTTCCGTTATACGGTTCGAAAACTTCGGCAATACGCTTCGACCACAGAACCTGGCGAGTGTGAACTCGCTGGATGACCTGCGAACGGCAACCGAAAGTTCCTACACCGTTTTCGACGGGGACGTCTACATCAAGGCATTCAGCAGCTCGAGCGACATTCGCATGAGAAGCTTCACCAGCGCGAATCCGATCGCCGCCGACGATCAGGCGATGTCCAATGGAGCTTCGGTTAACATCGACGTGTTGTCCAATGATCGCGACAACGATGGTGACGTGCTTTCGATTGTTGCCGTTGGCGATTCTGCTTCTGCCGACGGGACCGTTGTGGCGGACTACCGTGACGACTTCGAAACTGACACAGCCCCCGACGGCTGGCAGTATCTTTGGAACAGCGGCGGCGAATTCGGGACGCCATCAAATTACTCACCTTTGGTGTTCGAGAACTGGCGATACCGGCCAGCCGGGTCGGAACTTCAACCCTACCTTACCGCCCAGTCCGCTCATCCGGGGGACGGAACAGGCGAGGGTCCGGGCATCGAGCGTCATGCGATTGCTGCATTCACAGTGACTCAGGACGGCGAGTATTCGATCACCGATTCTTTGATCAGCAACAACAACTCGGGCTCCGACGGCGTGAATGTGAAAGTCCACGTTACTGGCGGCTCAGTCACGACTTTGGAAACGATTGGCACCAATGGAGCCGGTAACTTCGATACGTCGCTCGGATTTTTGACTGCCGGACAGATTGTTTATGTGGGCGTCGGACCGCGAGCAAACAACGGAGCTGACTCGTCCAACTTCGACTTTACGATTCGACGGTCTGAACCATCCAGCAGCGCAAACGGAACGGTTCAGATCAATTCCGACAACACGATTACGTACACGCCAAATCCCGGGTTTTCAGGGAACGACACATTCACCTACGAGGTTAGCGACGGTCGTGGAGGATCGGATACGGCTACTGTCAGCATCAACGTCGATCAACCCGCTTTCCCTCCCACGGTTGTTTCTGTCGTTCGCGACGGAGGTGACGAGAGTCGCCCCGATGTTTGGTCAACGTTGCAGATTGAATTCGACTCGGACGTGAACGTGTTCAGCTTCAGTCTGGCCATGGCGAATGATTCGGAAGGTGGAACGGATGTTTCTTTGACGGGGGTCCAGTTCGATTACGATTCCACGAACTTCATTGCGACGTGGAACTTTGAAAACCTGAACACGCCGATGGAAGCCGGCTTTTACACGTATCGCTTGAGCGGAATGGCCGTTGGCGGAACCGATGGACAGTTCTTCCTGGACGGTGATGGCGACGGAAATGAAGGCGGTGACCTGGTGGGCCAACAATACGTGGCCATCCCTGGAGACGCCAACCTTGATGGCACGGTCAATGTGTTGGGGGATGGATTCGTGCTGGTTGGAAATCTGGGCACCACGGGAGCCACCACCTGGGCTCAAGGAGACTTCAACGCTGACGGAACAATCAACGTGCTGGGTGACGGATTCCCGCTGGTCGGAAATCTTGGCAGAAATGTGAATCCAACGGCTTCGCTTGCCCCGGCGCTCACTCCAATCTCGCAGGATTCGCACTGGACAGGATCCAACACGCGCTCCCAATCAACGCCTGTGAATCCGGTTCCAGTGTCATCCACAGCCGATGCCGACAGGAAAAAACCAGACGCTAAAATCAAACCTGCCTCATTATTCGTTGTTGGTGAGCCGGGTCATCTTTTAATTCTGCAAGGCCCATCCGAAGAAAGCGTGAAGGTCACGACTGAAGATGTTCCAACATCCAATGGCCCCGCGCAAGTAGAGGGTTTGGATGAATTCTTCGCGTCTGATGACCAGGCGATATCAATTTGATTTGGCCTCGCGTTGTGGCGTCCCGTCCAAGGCTGTGATTTTTAAGAAACACGGTTCGTAGTAAAGCCTTCAGCCTTCAGCAGTTACCACAAACAAGCGACGAAAGCCGCTACTGCCAACAATGCTGCCCGAAACGTGTACCGCCACGGTCAAAAAATCACGAACTCTTCGGAGTCGACGTAGGGCCTCACTTGGAGCACGCAATCTTTCGCTGGGCAAACACATTGCCACCAATTGCCGTGAAGATCCAACTTGAACGCAAAATCGTTTGCTGTGGCTACCCTGCCAGTGACTCCAGTTCCTCCCAGCGAGCGTACATTTGATCGAGGTTTGATTGGAGTTCCGTCAGCTTTGCCTGAGCGGACGCGATGACTTCTCCCGGCTGTTGATAAAAATCTGGCTGAGCCATCGATTCGTGAAAGCCCGCGATCTCTGCTTCGACTGATTCGATCTGTGCGGGCAGTTTTTCCAGTTCCTGCTTCTCCTTGTATTTCAGTTTACGAGTCGAATCCTGTTTGCCGGACTTTGGTTTCGGCTTCTTGTTACTTTCGGTCGCGGCGGTTGCGGCAGCATCAGCGCGGGCCTTCTTCTGGCGTTGCCAATCGTCGAATCCTCCAACGTATTCGTGCAGACCATCTTCGTCGAAAACAACGGTGCTGGTAACAACGTTGTTCAGGAACGCGCGGTCGTGGCTGACCAACAGAACGGTGCCGCCGAACTCGATCAGCTTTTCCTCTAACAGTTCAAGCGTTTCCGCATCCAGATCATTGGTCGGTTCGTCCAGAACGATCAGGTTTGTCGGCTTGGCAAACAGCTTGGCCAACAGAATTCGATTACGTTCACCGCCTGAGAGGAACTTGATTTGCGTTCGGGCTCGTTCGGGCGCGAACAGGAAATCCTGCAGGTAGCCAAGAACGTGTTTTTTCGTGCCATTGATAACGATTGAGTCGCTGCCTTCCCCCACGGATTCCTGGACGGTTTTGTTTTCATCCAGCTGGGCCCGCAACTGATCAAAATACGCAACGTCAAGATTCGTGCCTCGTTTCACATTCCCGGATGTTGGCTCCAGCTTGCCAAGCAAGACCTTCAGCAGAGTCGATTTGCCAGCACCGTTGCGTCCGATAATGCCGACCTTGTCACCACGCATGATCGTCAGCGAGAACGGATCGAAAACTCGATGGTTGGGATACTCGAATGCGGTATCTTCCAGGCGAATGACCAGATTGCCGCTCTTCTGAGCTTCCTGAATCTGCAACCGCGACGTGCCAAGTTGTTTTCGGCGATCGCGAAATTCCTCTCGCATTTTCTTCAACGCTCGCACGCGACCTTCGTTTCGTGTCCGCCGCGCTTTAATGCCCTTGCGAATCCAGACCTCTTCTTCCGCCAGTCGTTTGTCGAACAGTGCATTTTGTTTCTCTTCAGATGCCAGGGCCTGCTCTTTGCGTTTTAGAAACGTCTGATAGTCGCACGACCAATCGAAGATGCGGCCTCGATCAATTTCGAGGATTCGCGTCGCCAACTTCTGAAGGAACATTCGATCATGAGTCACGAACAGCAGCGAGATTCTTGACTTGAGCAGAAATTGTTCGAGCCAGTCGATGGCCTGGATATCCAGATGGTTGGTCGGCTCGTCAAGCAACAGCAAATCGGGCTTGGACGCCAACGCCTTTGCAAGGAGAACTCGCCGTTTCATTCCGGACGACATCTTTTCGAACCGAGCGTCACCAGCAAGCTCCATACGAGACATAATCTGTTCGGCCGCGTTTTGTCGTTGCCATGGCTCCTGCTCAATTCCGTCGACCTCCTTCGGTAAGCCTGACAAAACAACGGACGCGACATCCGATTCCAAATCGTGGGGCACGTCTTGCGTCAGAATCTGGATATTCGTGCCCGCAGAAATTTGAATGTCGCCCGAATCCGGCTGCTGCAATCCGATCAGCATCTTCATCAGAGTTGTCTTCCCAGCGCCGTTGCGGCCCAGCAAACCGATTCGCTGGCCTGATTCGATCTGGCAGTTGACCGAGTCCAGCAGAAGCGGGCCGCGGAAACCAATTGAGACATCCTGGATTGTGACTAGCGACATTGTGAACAGCCGGGAATACGGGTAAAACGTCTGAGCAATTGAGAGATTGATTACGTTGTCAGGCACACCGTCAGCGTTGTGCGGACAGCAAGATCGACGTCGGGCGTCTGTCGCCCGTTGCCTAAACATAAGACAACAGCCGCAAATTGAGAAGAACGACGCAGCGTTAACAAAAACAAGGGTGGATCAAAATGTTTAAGGGATTGGGCGGGCTTGGCAATATCGCTTCGCTGATGAAAGAGGCTCAAAACATCGGGCCGAAAATGCAGGAGGTTGCCGAGAAGTTGAAACGTGAAAGAGTTTCAGGGACAGCCGGTGGCGGCATGGTGACGGTTCATGCCAGCGGACACGGTCAGATTCTCAGCGTTGAGTTTGATTCGGTGCTGACGGAAAAAGCGGACATGGAGATGGTGAAAGATCTGTTGCCCGCTGCGGTAAACGATGCCCTGACGAAGTCAGCCGAGTTGAAGGCGGAAATGATGCAATCGGTGACAGGTGATATTCCGATCCCGGGCAACATTGGTGACATGATGAAACAGTTCATGGGCGGCGGAGGTGAGCCAGAAGACGGCGATACGACGACGAACGTGCAGTAGTAAACAATTCCGGGATTTAGCAGTCCATGTCCGAACTTTCTGAATCGGTCGTCACGATGATCGAGCAGCTGTCCCGATTGCCGGGAATCGGTCGCAAGTCGGCCGAGCGGTTGGCCTATCACTTGTTACGCGTGCCGGATTCCGAAGCGTTCGCGTTGGCAGATTCGATTCGAAATGTCAGAGAGAACGTTCGCTATTGTGACATCTGCTTCAATCTTGCTGAAAGCGAGATGTGCAATATCTGCCGCGACCCGGCTCGTGATCAAAAAACGGTCTGCATCGTCCAGCAGCCCCGAGACTTGATGGCGCTGGAACAGGCCGGTACTTACCGAGGCCTTTACCATGTGCTTCTTGGCCGAATCGCGCCGCTGGAGAATATCGGACCAGATCAACTGACGATCGATCAGCTGGTTGGTCGAGTGGCAACCGGCAGTTTCTCGGAAGTGATCATGGCGACCAACCCCACTGTCGAAGGTGACGGAACAGCCCTGCATATTTCGAATTTGCTGGCAGATTACGATGTGCGGATTACGAAATTGGCTCGTGGGATAACTACTGGCAGCATTTTGGAGTACACGAATAAGGAAATTCTGGCCGATGCAATCGATGATCGCCGTCCGATGTAGTGTCAGGTAAGCGTGATTCTGCTTACTTGTGTCTCTGCGAACGGCGAATTATGAGCTACAATACCAGAGCATCCATTTGCCACCCAACCAACTGCCCATGAAAATCTCGTTCGGTCAAAGTCTTCAGCAAAAGCAGACGCAAGCCCTTGCGCCACGCATGATCCAGTCGATGGAGATCCTGCAGATGGCTCAGGCAGCGCTGGAAGACCGGATCGAGCAGGAATTGGTTGAGAATCCGACGCTGGAACGGACAGATCTGGACGCTTCTCCAATCGAGGGTGAAGAAGATACCAATTCGCGCCGCGACAAGGAAAACGACAGTAGCAAAGAGCGAGAGATCGAACAGAAGGAACTCGTCATCGACGAGGACGGTCGTCATAACGAAGACGACTTCGAACGGCTGCTCACGCTTGCCAACGACATCCCGGACCATTTTGACGGGAGCAATCGACCGTCGTCCAATCGGATTCAGGAAAGTGGTGATCGTCAGCACGACCTGATCGCCAATATTGTCGATCGAGGTACCACACTTCAGGATCATCTGCTTGATCAATTGCACGAAATGGATCTGCAGCCCGAACTGCTGAAGATGTGCGAGCGAATTGTATCGGTGCTGTCAGCAAAAGATGGTGGCTATCTGAAGGTCGCGCTCCGGGACTTGTTGCCTCCGGATTCCAGCGAAGAGGACCTGGACCTGGCCGAAGAAGCGTTGGCTCATATTCAGCAATCGCTTGAACCGGTTGGAATCGGGGCACGCGATCTGAAAGAGTGCTTGCTACTTCAGCTGACTGCCGATATTCCGCATCTGGCGAATGTTCGCACGTTGATCATGGATCATCTGGAGGACCTGCGAGACAATCGAATTCCTCAGATTCAAAAAGCGACCGGCCTGACGGTTGATGAAATCAACGAAGCGTGGGAGCAGTTGCGGCATCTTGATCCTCGACCTGCCAGCGAGTTTGTGGACGAGCACGTGCCTACCGTGACGCCAGACATGTGGTTGGAAACGGACGATGAAGGAAACTACGAGGTCAAGATGGAGGAAGGGCCCGCGCGAAGTTTACACATCAGCAATTTCCACCGACAACGCCTGGCATCAAATGAAGCGACCGCTGAAGAAAAAGATTACATCAAGCGAAAGCTGCTGGCCGCTCAATGGTTGATCGATTCGATCGAGCAGCGTCGATCCACGTTGACAAGAACAGCTCAGGCAATTGTTGAACACCAAAAAGAATTTTTTGATCGTGGTCCTGAGTTCATCAAGCCTTTGAAGATGGAGCAGATCGCGGAAAAAATTGGCGTTCATGTCACGACGGTCAGCCGGGCGGTCGGTGACAAATGGATTGAGACTCACCGAGGCATTCTTCCCTTGCGAATGTTCTTTGTGGGAGGCACAACGACCGAAGACGGAGAAGACGTCGCTTGGAACAAGATCCGAATCGAACTGCAAAAGTTGATCGATAGTGAAGACAAGTCCAAGCCCTACAGCGACGTCGAGATCATGCGTCGCCTGAAAACGCTCGGATTTAATGTGGCTCGCCGGACCGTCACCAAATACCGGGAAAAGATGGACATCCCCAGCTCTCGCCAGCGCCGCGACTGGTCCAAGAAGTAAATGTGTGGGGCAGGTTTCTAACCTGCCATACGGAAGTAATCCTCCATACGGAAGTAATCCTCCATACGGAAGTAATCCTCCATACGGAAGTAA
>CAYXWX010000036.1:2689-13346 GCA_964468915.1 uncultured Pirellulaceae bacterium | reverse complement strand
ATCCTCCATACGGAAGTAATCCTCCATACGGAAGTAATCCTCCATACGGAAGTAACTCGCCATGCGGAAGTAGTCCTCCATGCGGAAGTTTCAGGCAGTTTAAAAACCTGCCCCACTTTGCTCGCAATCCGACGATTGCTCAGGTCAACCGCTTTCCCGTCAAACGCCATCTGGTGTCGGGTGAATCCACGGTTCGCGATACGGCCTTGCGAGGCGCTTGGTGGCCTCAGCATCATCAATGGGATGACCGGTCTTCGTGTCGATGTTTAGTGTGCGCCCAAGTTCCATTGCCACGTTCGCCAGAATGCACGTCGCCGAAGAAATGTGACCTTCCTCGATGTCTGCGACCGGTTTTTCGCGAGTCTCAATGCACTTCAAGAAATCCTTCATGTGTCTTCGTGTTGCCGAGTTCGATTTGGGATCGAATCTGAACTCCTGCTTTTCCAGTTGAGTTGCTTTTTCGTTCAAAAACGAGCCGCGTTCGACCTTGCCGTTACCCAATGGCTCGAATTCATACTGATTCAAGTCCAGTTTCAGCGTTCCTTTTGTTCCAAACAACGTGACTGCCCATGGATACTCTTTTTCCACGGGCAAGCCCCAAGCGCGATGGGTCCAACGAATCAATAAATTGTCGTAATCGAAGGTGGCCGATTGGGTGTCGGGTATCGTTGCAGGATTATCTTTGTCGACCAGGATTCCACCCGTTGACGCGATACGACTCGGCCAGCCAAGATTCAGGAAGTACCGAACGAGGTCAAGGAAATGGACGCACAGGTCTCCGATCAGGCCGTTGCCATATTCCGTAAACGCTCGCCATCGAATCGGATGCATGGCCGGCATGAACGGTCGTTGGGGAGCAGGCCCCGTCCAGAAATCATAGTCAAACCACTCGGGGGGCGTGCCCAGAGCAGGGTTGATGCCCTGCCGACCACGAAAGTAACTATGGATTTCGATCAATCCGATTTCACCCAGCTTTCCAGTATCGATGTAACGATCGCGAGCTTCCAGCAGATGAGGTGTGCTTCGTCTCTGAGTGCCAACCTGAACAACGCGATTGTACTTTCGCGCGGCGGCGACCATGGCATCGCCCTCGATCACGTCCACGCTTGTCGGTTTCTGGCAATAGACGTCGGCACCTGCCTTGCAGGCCGCGATGGTTGGCAGAGCGTGCCAATGGTCCGGAGTTCCTACAATGACAACGTCAAACGGATGTTCGTCCAGCATTTTTCGGTAGTCTTTGAACAAGTGAGGTGCCTTGCCAGACTTTTGCCGGGCTGCGGTCAATTCGCCCGCCTGTTCAAGCATTCGTCGGTCAACATCACAAAGTGCAACGACATTCGCATCATTGACCTCCAGCAGCCGGAACAAGTCGACCTTGCCATACCAGCCGCTGCCGATCAGGCCAACGCGGAGAGGTTCCTTCGAATCAAAACGATGCACTGCCCTGGCGAACGAAGGCAGAGCAGCCGTCGAAGCGACCGCAGCAGTTGACGATTGGAGAAATTGTCTTCGCTTCATGATTCCCTCTAAAACAATTTGGGGATGGCAAACACCAACAATGTTGGCACTAGTGGTTCAGCA
Organism: uncultured Pirellulaceae bacterium; assembly: GCA_964468915.1. Classification (GTDB taxonomy): domain Bacteria; phylum Planctomycetota; class Planctomycetia; order Pirellulales; family Pirellulaceae; genus Mariniblastus. The sequence continues at coordinate 11,765 of CAYXWX010000036.1, read as the reverse complement.
GACCTGAATTGACCGATCGTGGAATTGCATTCCGCCAAATCTGCAGGCGCTTAAGCAAGACTCAAACTGGTCAATTCAAATTTGACAAACCACCAGCCCGGATATTTCGCAGGCCGGCAACAAGGTCTCGAAAACACTGCCGTAACTTTGCAAACCAGAAAGTTGTCAAAAACAGTCTATCGTTCTCGATGGCAACAAATCCGAGACTGAAGTTTCGGCAGGGCAATGGTTTGCGTGCTGCGGCCTACATCTCAGGTAAAATATCCGGGCTGGACCAGTCGGGTCGATTTTGAGCTATCGACGACGCGCTTTCAACAGAGGCAACGGTGCCGATGTGAAAAAAGGCTGCCCATCAATCGTGATGAACAGCCTTTCAGTTAAAACGTACGCGTAAGAAAGTCGCAGGCGTAAAGATCAAGTACCGTCGGCAGTGACTTCCGCTTCCTCTTCAGTGTCTTCGGTTGGAAGTGTATCAACGGCTTCTTCTTGAGTCTCAGGTGCAGGTGGCTCAGCCGCCTCGGTGGGTGAACCTGTTTCGCCAGAGGTGTCACCAACAACGGTGCCTTCGACGGTTCCGGCTTCCGAACCGGTTGCTTCACTTGACACAACGTCTGAGATCACAACTGCTCCTGGAGGCAATCCTTGCGTGCTGTAGGGACTCATTTCTCCGCCGCCGCTGCAGCATGAGCTGCACGAACCGCAGCTTGAGCTGGCAACTGGGGCGGCATACTCAACAGGAGCCGCAATGCTGTATTCCATCGGAGCAGCGTATGATTCGACGGGTGCTGCATAAGTCTGAACCGGTGCACTGTAAACCTGGGGTGCCGCGTAGGTGGCAGGCTGTGAGAATGTTGGTGCGCTGCCTGCACATGTTGCACATTGACCGAATGCATGTTGGGTTGTCACTGCAACAGCAACGATAACAGTTGACGCGATAAGCTTTCTCATGAAGATCTCCAAGGGAATTTGAGGATTGGCAAAGGGTGTTACGTGTATCCCATTCACCAAAGTTCTACGACGCCAGATGGTTGCTGTCCGACTGCAAACGTCGTGTTAAATTTCATCAATCAGGCCATTTAGACTACCCTTCCTGATTAGGGTGTCAAGACGCGGATTCACGGCGAGCCGTGCCTCATCCCATTTGATTTGTTAACCGTACTTTTCTGCTTTTTTGGGATGCCTTTATCGAAAACTGGTATGTCTGAGGAGGCATCAGCAACAGTTTTGTCAAAACCGTCAAGCAAGCACCCGGAATCTTCGAGCTTCGTCTCCGCAGAATGCCGATATGTCGGATGACGGGTGACAAACCAGGAGTCTGGAGCTGTAAACCCTGCGATTCCAAATGGATTGTGAAATCCGTCACATGCCGATATGTCGTATTTTGCGCTCCGGCTGTAGTCAGATTGCTCTATTTTCAACAAAACGGAATCGCCACGAATTGAGCCAATCGAAAACTGGAGACGCGAAAAACACGTAAAAACGTTGTGCTGGCGGAATTTTGGCGAACATTCTGCCTGGTTCGGCATCCAATTTGCAGTTCACTTTGAATGCACCTTTCAACCCTGACGTTGTTGCGGACCAGCAGCTTGCGGGTAGGAAGTTAAAGAATGGAGATGCAGCCATGTTCCAGACGAACCCACCCGAGTTCGATTCGACTCGTGAAGATCCTTCCAGCCGCAAAGCGGATGCTGATGCGGATCGGTTGGGAAAGCCGAATCCCGAAAAGTCCGCTGATTCGAACCCAGAGTTTGCGACGCTTGAGGCTTTCGCTGCATGGATGGACATCCAGCTGGCGACGCTGGAAACGGCTCACGAAGGATTTGAAACGGTTTCTTCCGTGCGGGGTTTCTACGGCCGATAGATGCGGTCCGTGAAAAGTAGCCTTGCTTCAATGAGCGGAATTCAATACTTCAGTCGCGAATTACTCGCTTGAGTCAGCAGGTTTGCGTTTTGAATTCTCATACCTCTGAAGGAGTGAGATCGTCTTCTCCGTCCCAAGCACGCGGTTCAGGTTAACGTAAGGTCGCTGCCCGAGAACTTTGGATTTTCGTTCACCCGATGGTGGCGACTCAAGTCCGCACGAATCACACGTCGTCCACGTTTCGCCTGAAGCAGACACGCAATGGTGGCAGCGTGGGCAATGAGCAAAAATCGTCCACGTGGTTCCATCAGAGAATCCTCGAGGGACCAATTCGACGTTCAGATTCAGACTATGACGATGGCATAGCGTCAGCGCATCGATGAATCGAAGCAGGTCGTCGACAAACGCCGGGTCGCCTGCACTTTCGTGTCTTCTCAATGCGGTGCTGAATACTTTTTCCAGCAACAGTAATTGGGGGATGGTCAACGTCGGTTGCTGCCAGAAGCTGAACCATGCTGGGCTCGACGCGGAAAAATTACTTTCGATTAGCGGCTGAAGATTCAGCATTTGAATCGCAAATTCAATCTCCTTGACCAGAAGATCGTCTTTTGCGGCCTTTGTAAAATCCGTTGTTGTTCGTTCTTCGTTTGAAAGCGATGCGATTGAGCTTCCATCAGCCGTCAGCCAACCGTAGCAACCCGCCCACAGTGAATCGTCAGTATCAATCGCGTTTGTGTTGGCGTGACAAGCCTTGCAGCAGTCGTCAATGCTTCTGCGGTCGCCAAACACGCCAAGGACTTCCAATTCGGTAAATCCCATGGCCGCACTTGGCTCAGTCGACGACGCGGAATCATGAATACAGATGTTTTCGAAAATTCGGCCTTCCGACAACGCGTTCGAAAACTCGCGGACACCTCTCAACTGCCGAAAGGTAGCGTCGGGCGAAGCGGTGTCACTGCCCGCACGCAAGGGGCATGGCTTGTCAATTGACCAGCGCAGAAACTGAGGAGTTGGACCGAGAACGGCAACGCTTCGCTTCATCGTGCGGTAGCCTTTCCGATTCAATGCACGTTAGTCGATGTTCGCGTGCGAAACGTTCACGTCAACGTGGGAGTCTAATGTCTGAAATGCCGGTTTCCGGTAAACACCATCGGAATTCCATGCTCGTCGCAAGCGTCGATCACCTCCTGGTCCCGCACGCTACCGCCGGGTTGGATGATGGCAGCTACGCCCGCTTCGGCAGCCAACGGAATCGAATCTGCGAAAGGGAAAAACGCATCCGAAGACAATACCGAGCCTTGAGAGCGGTCACCTGCCTTGCGAATCGAGATCTTTACCGAATCGACACGGCTCATCTGTCCTGCTCCAACGCCGACCAGCGATCGGTCTTTGGATAAGCTGATGGCGTTCGATTTCACAAATCTGATCATTGACCAGCCGAACTTCAGTTCAGCCATCAGCTGCTCGTCCGGCTGAGCCTTAGTGGGGATTGTCCAGTTGGATGGATCGTCTGGAAGGCAGTCGGCCTGTTGAGCCAGCATGCCGCCGACCAGGAATCGATACTCGTTTCTGACTGCGGAATCCCCCAGTTCTCCCACTTGCAGCAGACGAACGTTCTTCTTCCATTTGGGTTTCGTCTTCAGGATTTCGATCGCGGGCTCGCTGAACCGAGGTGCCACAATCGCTTCGACGAAGAAATCACCGTCAGCAAGAAATTGAGCCGTTTCCTGATCCACTTCCTGGTTGAGCCCGACGACACTGCCGAACGCGCTGACAGGATCACCTGCAAATCCCTTTCTCACGGCGTCCACCAGAGTTTCAGCGATCGCCGCACCACAAGGGTTGTTGTGTTTGATGACGCTGCATGCCGGTGACGTTTGGCCTCGGACGATCGACAACGCGCTGTCGAGGTCCAGCAGGTTGTTGTAGGAAAGCTCTTTTCCGTTAAGCTGCTCCGCATCAATCAAATTGGCCTGGTCACAGTTTTCGAAACGATAAAGTGCTGCCGACTGATGGCTGTTTTCGCCGTAACGGAGACCGCATTTCTTATGCAGGCGTAGATCGATTGTGGAAGGGAACGTGTCGTTTGGATCAGATTCGGTTTGCGGCTGAAAGTAACCCGCGATCGTGGCATCATAATCGGCCGTATGAGCGAACGCGGCTGCCATCAGCTGTTTGCGTGTCTGATCACTCGTGCGCCCGTCAGCCTCAATTTCTGCCTGAACCTGTTGATACTGGTCAGGGCTGGAAACAATCGACGTGAAAGCACTGTTTTTCGCTGCCGCTCGAACAAGACTTGGGCCACCGATATCGATTTGCTCAATCGCCTCCGCTTGTTTGATGCCGGGTTTCGCAATGGTTTCAGCAAACGGGTACAGATTCACAACAACCAACTCAAATGTCTTGATGTCGTGTTCGGACAGTGATTTCATGTCCGAATCCATGTCATGGCGGCACAGGATTCCGGCAAAAATTTTCGGATGGAGCGTTTTGACTCGACCATCCATCATTTCTGGAAAGCCCGTGTAACTGGCCACATCAACGACTTCGACACCAGCGTCTTCAAGGTGGCGTCGAGTGCCCCCGGTGCTGTAGATTGCGATTCCTTTTTGAGAAAGCGCTTTCGCGAAATCCGCTACGCCGGTTTTGTCGCTCACGCTGATCAAAGCGCGTTTAATTTCGGGTGAGGGCATGTCGATGAATGTGAAGTCGAAAGACGGAAGTGGGAGTACAAACGACGAATCGCAAACGTGTCAAGAAAACGATCTGTTTCGTGGTGAATGCGAAACGCCGAAAAATCAAGACTGAGTTCTCTGACCAGCCGCCTGATCAGAATGGGATATCATTTTCGTCGTACGAGGCGTCTGCGAACGCATCGTTGACGTTATCCGGAACAGATTGATCCATCCCATCGTCACCGCCACCGGAGAGAACCTTGAAGCTGATTGCCTCGGCAGAGAGAAAATACTTCACTTCGCTTTGTGGATCACGTTGCCACTTGCGGCCTGACAACTTGTAGCTGACTTCGACTTCATCACCGACATTCATGTCGTCCGCGATCGAGCAGGCATCACGAGTAAATTCAAGCGGAATGAAATTGCTGAACCGACCGTCCTGCTTCTCCAGGACGACCAATCGCTTTTGAAAACCTTTTTGTCCATACGTTTTGGTTTCTTCGACCAGGTGGACTTTACCGCTTACTTTTGATTCGCTCATCGCATCTTTTCCGGGGATTGACTCTGACTCAAGTTGAGTACCTTTCAATCCCAGATGATAACGGATTTCGCGTGAATGAAAATGAGCCGAGCCGTGGAATGTTTCAGACGGATATCCATTGCAGATTGATACTCACCGCCGCAACCTTGTCGTGCGCGGATCTCCCATGCTGGACAGGGATCTCCCTTACTTTGCAAGGTTCTCGCTTGTTGAGCGCGGATCCTCCTTGTTGTGCGCGGGTCCTCTTTGCTGTGCTTGCTGTGCGACGGTCTCCGCTTGCTGTGCGCGGGCCTCCTGAACCCTTGCTGTGCGCGGGTCTCCTGACCCCGCACTGCTCACCACCCTTTGCTGTGCGCGGGTTTCCTGAACCCTTTGCTGTGCGCGGGTCTCCTGACCCCGCACCACCCTTTAAAACAGGCTGTAGATGCGTCCTGCGTCAAGGCAGACCACAAAAATCATCAATGCAAGAATCATTGCCAGACCCGCGTAGGTGAGCAATGCCTGGGTCTTCTCGTTGACGGGACGCCGGAAAATTCCCTCGTACGCCAGAAACAGCATGTGCCCACCGTCCAGAACCGGGATAGGAAGGAAGTTAACAACGGCAAGGTTAGCACTCAGGAAGGTCAGGAATAACAGAAGTCGCGAGGTGCCCTGCGACGCTTCCGAGGTGGCAACGACGGCAATCGTGCCTGGTCCACCAAGATTCTTTGGGGAGATCTTTCCGCTGATCAATTTCCCAAACGTTTTCAAAACACGCGTTCCATCACGCCAGACCTGGTGGCAGCCATAATAGAACGCGTCGCTCCATGATGCTGACTCATAGTGATCGTCGAGTCCCTCCAGCGGCAGGCCACGAACATGCCGAAAGTACTCCGTCGAAGCTGTGGTCGCCAAGGTGATCGGTTTCCGTTCGGATCCGCGACGGATTTCGAGCTTCAGCTTCGAGCCGGGTTCCATTCGCTGATAAAGCTCATTGATCTCGGCCCAGCTTGTGTCGTCATCGACGAAGTTTACATGTGGGTCTCTTGCAAGAACTCGATATCGTTCATTGTTGATCTGGTCTTCACTTAGCAGATATTCGACCGAAACCAATTCATCACCGACCTTCAGCCCGTTGTCAGCGGCTTCGGAATCGGGGGAGACCGATTCAACAACAAGTGACTGCGGAATCGCGACGCCCAGTGAGTTAATTGCCGTCGGAGCGTTGGGGCCCAATTCAGGCAGGACATCAGGCAGAGTTGGCGTCAGGGAAACGGTTTTCAATTCCTCGCCACGCTTGATCTGTATCTCGACAGAACCACCGTCTCTTGCAATGCGGATCATGCGTTCTTCAAGCGTGAACAGGTCGCCGTGAGGTTCACCGTTAATCGAAACAATTTCGTCGCCCACTTGCAGTCCAGCCTTGGAAGCGGGCGAGTTTTTCTGGAGGTCAGAAATTGGCAGCCAGCGGACCGTGAAACCAAACGTTCGCATCGGGTTGGGGGCGACCGAGGTCACGATTCGTTTCAGCGGGGCGGCGTCGTTCTTTTCTGCGTTTTCTGAGCTCCTTTCCAGAACAAACTCGACTTCCTGATCCGCTTTGGTTGATAGAGCGCGGAAGACGTCCAGATCGGTTTCAATTTTCTGGCCACCGATTTCAACAATGCGATCGCCACCAAGGATTTCGGGCTTTGCAGCGGCGGCAGGCGTGTCTTCTCCAGGTCCGCTCAGCCCAACCACCGGTTGCAGGCGCGGGGTAATCCCCAGCAGAGCGATATCTTTGGCTTGTCGCAGGAAGCCAGCTTCTGGTGTCACTTCCAACGTCGTCGATTCCGAGTCTCCCGGTCGGCGGATCTGAATAGCGAGTGGCTCATCCCCACCGTGCAAACCAATTTCCTGCGCCAGATCGCTGTAGGAAAAGTATCCGGTGATTTCTTTGTCGCCAACTTTTTCAAACGTGGCACCGGCCAGGTTCTCCTGCCACGCGGGGCCGCTGCCAATCACGTTGCCGACTTTGGGAGGCGTGAAATCAACGCCACTTCGAAACGCCAAAGCAGCGAACAGAATCGCGAACAACAGGTTGAAGATGACTCCAGCCGAGATGATCGCCATCCGTTGCGGAACGGACTTTGCGAGGTAGCTTCTTGGATCGATTTTGGTGCGATCAACCAGCCCTTCAGGTGTCAGGGCGGAGGATACGGAAGCGTCTCCGTCTTTCATTGACTTTCGGACTTCCTCTTCCAGGTTGCCAGGGTTGTCGTCCTGCCCCAGCATTTTCACGTAGCCGCCAAATGGGAGAATTCCAATTCCGTATTCTGTTTCGCCCCAAGTCCAGTGAACCAACCGACGCGGAATGATCACGCGGTCGCCGATTTTGATGTCGAACGCATCAAAGCCGACGTAAAACTTGTCACATTTCACGCCGCATGCTTTGGCAAGCAGAAAGTGTCCCAGCTCGTGAACAAAAATCACGGCGCCTAACCCCAGAACGACTTTGAAAATCGCCACGTAGCTGGCTGGGTCCAGCCAGAAATTGGCAATCATCAGACAGGTAGCCAGATTCAGACCGTTATCGATCACGCAAACATCCACCGCGACATCTCCTGACGAGCCCAACGGTCAGCTGCGAATAATTCGTCCAGCGTCGGATTGGGATCAAAATTATGTTGTTCGACGATCTGTCGACACGCCGTCGCGATGTCGTCGAAAGAAATCTCATTGTTCAAAAAAGCTTCTACGGCGGATTCGTTGGCCGCGTTCATGACGGCACCCGCCGTTCCGCCAAACCGAGCCACTTCGAATCCCAGTTCGAGGGCTGGGAATCGTTCAAAATCGGGCGGTAGTAACTCAAGAGTCATCGCTGAGCTCAAGTCTAGCTTGGGCGATGGACCCGGTAAGCGGTCTGGCCAAGTGAAAGCATATTGGATCGGCAGCTTCATGTCGGGAGGGCTCAGCTGAGCGATCGACGATCCGTCTGTAAATTCCACAATTGAGTGAATGATTGATTGAGGATGCACGACGACCTCGATCTGTGAGGCGGGAATATCAAAGAGCCAGCGAGCCTCGATGATTTCCAACGCTTTGTTCATCATGGTGGCCGAATCGATTGAATTCTTCTGGCCCATATTCCACGTTGGGTGATTCAGAGCCTGCTCGACCGTCACGGTTTTCATCTGTTCGGACGTGAAGTCGCGAAAAGGCCCGCCACTGGCCGTGAGAATGATCCGGCTGATTTCGTTGGCGTTCCCCGCCTGCATTGCCTGAAAAATCGCGCTGTGTTCGCTGTCTACCGGAAGAATCTGAGCCCCGGTTTCCGTGGCACGCCGAGCCAACTGTTGCCCCGCCACAACCATGGTCTCTTTGTTTGCCAGTGCGACCGTTTTTCCTGCGTCGATCGCAGACCATGCGGATGGCAGACCCGCGATGCCAACAATGGCGGCTAACACGATGTCGATGTTCTCGCTCGTGGCCAGTTGAACCAGAGATTCGTCACCACAGTGAAAGTCCCAGCTCTTTTGCGAGCAATCAGGGAAGCTCCCGGCGCTCACTGGATCTGTTCCAACCACCCAATCCGGCTGGAACTCGTTGGCTTGATTGGCCAGCAAATCAATTTGCGAATGGCCCGAAAGTCCCACCACATTGAAACCTTCCACTTCACGGACGACATCCAGCGCACTGCAACCGATGCTGCCGGTGGATCCCAAAATGGCGATGTTTTTAGGGTGGTTCATGGGGTCAATCAGGGCGAACTTTCGATAGCCACGCGCCCAAGTCGGCTCGAGGTAATAACGGAGTGCTTACAGATGTTCGATGTTGCCAGATTGCAACGTGCAATGCTGAATTGGCGACAGCAGACAGGATAAAAGTACCACGGCAGTTTGCCGGAGCGTTACTTCAGCAGTTTTACGCAAACTGTCGAAGCCAGCCGCCAGTCAACTCGATTTCTCCAACTTACCTCGCGAAATGCAGGCCGATTGTAGAAATCGCGGGTTTTCCGGACAAGGTGAACCTGTTGGGACG
>CAYXWX010000036.1:0-2589 GCA_964468915.1 uncultured Pirellulaceae bacterium | reverse complement strand
AGGCAGGGTGCCTTCCGTCGTACTGGAATCAGGAAGATTTCATCGTTACGATTTGTTAATCTGGTGAACCGAGCGACTATGACAGGTAAAACAGGGTGTCTCACTCTGCTGGCAGGCCGTTGGACTCACTTTTGGCGCAGGAAGTGCTTTGCATTGTCCCTATCGCGAACGAACTGACGAGATGTCGCGTTTAATCAACATGCCGCGACCTTGTTTGTTGGATTTGCCTGAATGGGCAGGCCGACTTACAGACTCCCAGTCGCCGTCAAACCTTTGAGATATTGAGACTTGAATATGGACGATCAATCAAAGCGAAGTGGTGAAAACAAAGGCGGTTCAGCTGTCTGGTTTGCGATCATTATCGCCTCATCCCTGGGAATTGTCGGGTTGCTGCTGTTCAATCAGCCGACGCGAACGCTCACTTTCCCACAGTTTCAGGAGCTGTTGGCAGCGACACGTTTTTCGGAGTCTGACCGAGGTACGTTGATCACGAACGAAGATGAACTCACTGGACGGCTGGTTGTCCCGTCTCGAAAGTCATCGGGCAAATCGCTCGAGTACAGCCGGCCGACAGATGTGAAGGTCGCTGATCGTACGATCACGGGGCGAGTGATGGTTCGCGAGGTTGGTGGACCTGATGGCAGCAGTGGAATCGGCAAAGCTGAATCGGTCCAGTTCGTCGTCAAAAAACCGAACGGCGATCAGATCAACGCCGGCCTCGGCGAGCAACTGACCGCGAGCAATGTCGCGTGGGAGTTTCAGCCAGGGCCAACGACGCTCGAAAAGTACGCGATGCCGTTGCTGTTTTCAGCTTTGATTTTTGGGTTGTTTATCTACATGATGCGTAAACTGAGCGGATCGGGTGGTCCGATGCAGTTCGGACGCAGCAAAGGAAAACTGCATGCCGAAGAAGATCTCGGAATCAGCTTTGATGATGTCGCGGGAATCGATGAAGCCGTCGATGAAGTGAAGGAAGTGGTCGACTTCCTGCAGCACCCGGAAAAATATCAAAAGCTGGGTGGCCGCATTCCTCGGGGAGTGCTGCTGGTCGGTCCTCCCGGAACCGGAAAGACTTTGCTCGCCAAAGCGATTGCGGGCGAAGCGGGAGTGCCGTTCTTCAGTCTTTCGGGTAGCGACTTTGTCGAGATGTTTGTCGGCGTCGGAGCGGCTCGTGTTCGAGACATGTTCCAGGTAGCGGAAGCAAAGGCTCCCTGCATTATTTTTATTGATGAGCTAGACGCGTTGGGGAAAACTCGCGGAGGCAACGCCGTCGGCGGCCATGATGAGCGCGAACAGACTTTGAACGCGTTGCTGGTTGAGATGGATGGCTTCAGCTCGAACAGTGGCGTGATCGTGATGGCAGCCACCAACCGACCGGAGACGTTGGACCAGGCCCTGATGCGGCCCGGTCGTTTTGATCGGCACGTGCTGGTCGATCGTCCCGACGTCAAAGGGCGTGAGGATATTTTGAAAGTTCACGTCAAGAATGTGAAACTTGATCCCAACGTCGATCTTCAGCATGTTGCCTCGATCAGCCCGGGGTTTGGCGGAGCGGAATTGGCAAACCTGGTCAATGAAGCCGCTTTGCTTGCTGCTCGACAGGGGCAATCTACCGTCGTGATGGAGAACTTCAACGAAGGCGTCGAACGTGTTACTGCCGGGCTTGAAAAGAAACAACGCGTGATGAACGAGGACGAGAAGCAGCGAGTCGCCTATCATGAAGCGGGACACGCTTTGGTTGCTTTCAGTCTGCCAAACACCGACCCTGTTCATAAAGTCTCGATCATTCCGCGCGGTCTGGCAGCGTTAGGATACACCATGCAGCGACCAACGGACGATCGCTACCTGATGACTCAAGGTGAACTGGAAAGTCAGCTGAAAATCTTGCTGGCCGGAACGTTGGCTGAGGAGATGATCTACAACGACATTTCAACTGGAGCCAGCAACGATTTGGAACGAGCCACCGATATTGCTCGGGCGATGGTCATGCAGTACGGAATGAGCAGTCTTGGACGTATCAATTTTCGCGAAGACCGCAGCAGCCCGTTTCTATCAGGATCCGGCGGTTCCATCGGTGCCAGGCAGTACAGCGAAAAAACGGCTCATGAGATCGATGAAGAAGTTTCTCGAATCATCGAAGAAGCACTTGAGTCGGTTCGCAAAATGTTGAACGAGCGAAAGCCGGCATTGATCGCGTTGACCGATCGATTGATCGAAGTTGAATCTGTCGATGCAGTCGAACTGAAACGCATCATGGATGAAAACTCGACCGGACCGATGCTGGTTCACGGTACGGAAAACATATCGGCAACCTCAGACCGTCCGACCGTTGCTGACATCAACCCTGAAGAACAGGATCGCTCAGCAAGCAATTGATTGGGGCACAAAAAACCGGGCGGCTTTGGTAAGCAACGCCCGGTGTGAATCACTGGCGTCGGAGCAGTTGCCCGCTCCGACGCACAGTCGAAGCTCAGTCGTGAGCCATTGCTGATTCGGTTGACCCAGAAACCATTGAATCAGCGAACGTAGTATGCTCTACCCCCAGGAGGGAGGGTTGTGTCGAAGTCCCGCGAATCCGACACACACGAC
>CAYXWX010000035.1:0-37932 GCA_964468915.1 uncultured Pirellulaceae bacterium | reverse complement strand
TAGTCCTCGAATCTTCACCTCGTGGTTTCCAACCACCACTCAAGGTTCAAGGTTCAAAGGCGAACGCCCGCAGAACCCGTCCGGAAACCTTGCGAAGCTCGTTTTTCTTCTGAGTAACGTGCTATCAATTTCTTTTGCTTCGATTTCTTAACGTAAGTTCATCCACCCGACTCGAGCACGAACAGCCGCTCTCACGCTTGAAAACACGGATCTTCACGAACAATCACCTGGTCGCTGAAGTCGTCACGAGCGAGCGGATGAGCCTGAAAGCCAATCGGGTTTAGTGAATATGTCTTGAGATTTTTCGGTTCGTTAACGATCCTTAATATACGTTAAGAATTCTTAACCTGAGGACATTCCGTTAATCAACTTAACGCAAACATGCTGGCTACCGACTTGATCAATGCGATTCTTGCGATTGGGATTCTTTGTTTCCTCGCGTTCCTGGCTGGAAGCCGCTTGCGCTCCAGTGGCAGGCGGCTGTTTGCAGCTGCAGTATGCATGACACTTGTTGTCGCCTTCTTCTTGCAAGGGAGGCTCAGCTGGGTCAACATCCTGCCTTTCAGCTCGGCCATCTTTCTGACTAACCTGCTGCCAATCTTTGTCGCCTTTCTGGCAGGTTTCAGCAAGAACGCACAAGCGATTCGCGTTGAAGCGAGGCCGTTAACCGGCTGGTTGTTATCATCGCTTTCAGTCGTGTGTTTGGTATCACCTATCGTCCGACCTTTGCTTGCTCCACCCGCAGTCGCGACAACAGGTATGACAAATGGTGTTTTTGTTCTACAGAGCCACGATTCGACATGTGGCCCCGCATCGGCGGCCAGCCTGCTTCGTTTTCACGGAATCAATACCACCGAGGCTGACCTGACGGGGCCTTGCCTGACAAGCAACTTTGGAACGGAGGCGCTGGGGTTGTATCGAGGACTTTCGCTGGGCTGTCGCGATAGCTCTCTGGCACCCAGGCTGGCCAATCGCAATCCTGAAATGTGGAACGGAACTGAGCAACTTCCCAACGTCGCATTGATGAAGCTATCAGACGATGAGTATGCTCAACCGCTGAGCAACCAATCTGCCAGTCGCTCGATCAGCGAGCCTCAGTGGTTTGCAGGCCGTGGCTCCAATGCAAGCGGACACGCGGTGGTCGTGCTGGAACACGTGCAGAACAGGTGGCGAATCGCCGACCCGGCGGTTGGAACGGTCTGGTGGACCGACGAAGAACTTCGACGGCGTTTCACGGGTGACGCGATTTTTCTTTCGCCCAGATAATCCTTCGAGCAATCACTTCGCCGCCGTTGTCAGAATCTTCCGCCCTTCGACCGGCTCATCCGATTGGATCAAACCATCGCGCAAACGAATGACTCGTTTCGCATGTTCGGCGACTTCGTCTTCATGGGTCACCATGATAATGGTCCGTCCCTCCGCATTCAGTCGCTCAAACAAAGCCAGAATTTCTTCGGTGGTAACCGAATCGAGATTTCCAGTTGCTTCGTCCGCAAGAATGAAACGCGGATCGTTTACCAGCGATCTCGCAATCGCGACTCGCTGCTGTTGACCACCGGACAGCTGTGCCGGGCGATGACCAAGCCGATCACCAAGTCCGACCATGTTCGCCAGCTCAATCGTTCGCTCACGCGACCTGGAGTTCAAACGGCCAAGGTAATACAAAGGCACTTCGATGTTCTCAACGACGCTCAGCTGCGGTATCAGGTTGTACGATTGAAACACAAAGCCGATGCTTGACGCTCGCATGTGAGACAACTGATCGTCGGTCATCTGAGCCACATCACGATCGCCCAGCAGGTAAGCCCCGGACGTCGGATGATCCAGACAGCCCAACAGATTCAACAGCGTGCTTTTCCCAGATCCGGACGGCCCCATGATCGCGACATAGTCGCCTTGTGGAACACTGAAAGAAACACCACGCAACGCTCGGACCGTTTCACTTTTCAACACATAGTGCTTCTGCAGCTCGCTAATCTCGGCAGCCATCGCCGAAGCAGAGGTCGACTCACTGGGTTTGGCACCACTGGGTTTGGCACTCAACTGCCCGCCTCCGCTTTCGCATCCACTTTCTCGGTCCGTGCGGCAGTCGCTGGTTGATCCGCCGCTGGCTGGCGATCAAGTGGAATCGATGCCGATTCATCAGATGGTTTATCGGGTTTACCCGGTTTCCTTCCAACAACTTCTGGTTTCGTGAACCGACCTTTTTCGTAAGCGGGTTTTCTGAATGCCGCGCGTGCCCCCGGAGGCAATTTGATCCGACGATCTCGATTGACCTCAGGAAGCTCCATCAGATTTTTATAAGCGGCAGGGTTCATTACCAATTCCGTTCCTTCAGTGACGCCCGATTCGAACATCACCATCTCGGAATTGTCACCGCCGATACCGACCTCAAGCGTTTCATATTCGCCATCGCCACGAACCGCCAAACAGAACTGACGATCCTGAACGCCATACACCGTCTGCAAAGGAGCCAGCAGGGCATTTTGTTCGTAGTTGGTCTGGATCGAAACCGAGGCGTTCATACCTGGCTTCAACGCCTTGGGAGGATCAAGAATCTGGATAAACACTCCGTACTTTCGAACAGTGGTTCGCATCCACCCACCTGATTCTGCATACTGATTCACCTTGGTGACAACACCTTTTAATTTTCTGTCGTTCAACGCGTCAACCTGAACCAACACAGGCATCTCCGGGCGGACCCGAGTAATACTCTGTTCGTTCACCAGTGCTTTGACCTCCATCTTGTTGGGGTTGGGCAAACGAACAAGGACCTGATTCTGACGGACCTCCGTTCCTTTTTCCAACACCCAATCGTCCCCCCGTTTTTGCTCGACCGCGTAAACAACCTGCCCCGAAACGCCTTTGGGAACTCGGATCGTACAATTTTCAATCTGCCGAACGATACTTCTTTCTTTGGCCAGCTCGACACGCAAAGCTTCCTGCTGGCTGGACAGCTGAACTTCAGACGCTTTGATATCGCTATCCAAACGTATCAGCTCTTTTTTCTGAGTGATGTTGTCCAGCACGTGAAGTTTCTTGCGAGCCAGCTCTTCAGAATTCCGACCTTTTTCGGCGGCAATCTCAGCTTTCCGAACCGCGAACTGGTCCGAGATCAATTGTTGACGAGTGATAAAACCGCGAGCCTGCAGCTTCTTGCTGTGAGCCAGTACCGCCTTGGCCTGATTCAGCTCCTGCATCGCGGTTTGAATTGCACTTTCGGCGTCGAAGACTTCGTTTTCGATTGTCTTGCGAGTCTCAACGTAAATGCCTTGCTCGTACTCCAGCTTGGCGGCCTTGGCCGTTTCAAAGAGTGTTTCCGCCTGGATGACCTGAGTCTTTGCATTGGCCACGGCGATTTTTTGCTGCTCCAGCTCGGTCTCGAAGGAAGTCTTCTCCAGTTGAACCAGAAAATCACCGGCTTCCACCTCAGTTCCTTCCGGCACAAGCTCGAGCACTCGTAGTGGCGAGTTCCGCTGTTTCACTTCGCAACGGATCTCGACATTTTCACTACTCTGGATTTCACCCTGATCCAGCACATGGGCGACAAACTGGTCGCGAATCACTTTTACGGTGATCGGACGTTCGGAGACGGGGGCTTCCTGCTGTTGATACCAATACCATCCTGCACCAGCGAGTAACGTAACGACCACCGCGCTGACCATTAGCGTGGTCGCGATGCCGCCTCTGCGAGAGTGGTTCAAGTTATTCAGCTTAAGAGTCATTCGCTACTTCGTATCAGCCAGGTTCGACAGTCTCCCGTGCGCATTCCAGCGCTCGGGCTCCGCGTCTTATTGTAACCGCCAAAACTTGTGATCAGGTCGGATTGATTGGCTTGATTTCGGAATCGGGGACCGAAAGTTCTGGTTCCAACAGCTCGACAGCGGGGGATTGCTCCTCAAAGGCCGGTTGTGGCACCTGCTCGCGACTCAAACCGCTCGCCTCAAATGGCTTCGCAACCTCAAAAGAGTGAACCGACGGAAAACAGAACCCGTTAACGTTCAGTCCCATCATGCTGGCTGCAAAGTCGGCGATACCCGCATCAATCTTCTCCGGATCGACCCAGCGAAAACTCTCGTCCAGCTGCATTGTGCCCAAATCGAAATCCAGATTCATCCGTAGAGATTCGTACTGGACCCACGTACCCAGAATATCGTTCAGTGCGCCATTGAGCCCCGTCAACGCCTGGATCAAGTCACGGGCCGTCGTCGCGCCAAGTCGAGCGGAGCCACCCTCGCCGGGTCGGACAGGTTGCTCGAGCGCGAAACGGTTCAGCTCGACCTGTTCAATGTTCACTTGAACGCTGCGGCGATTCAGTTCGAAAAGTACTTTATCCTGATCAATCGTTCGCAAAGTCTGACGAAGATTTCGTTTTACCTCGTCTTCGAATTGATACATTCGACGTCGATCCTGTTCGTATTCGATGATGGCTTCACGGTAGCGATTTCGTTCCGCAATCCGAACCAGCGGAGCATCGAATCGAAGGCCGGCCTGCAACTGCCCATTTTCATAGTTCAAGCGGAAAGGATTATCTGTCACGTTCCCCATATCACCGGCAAAGATCAAGTCGACGTTCCCCTCCAGTTGATCCGCGAAGAATTCGATCTTGCGCCAGCGATCAACGAGGCTGGCTCGTGCGTTCATCCAGTCTCGACGGAAAAAGCGGGCGATCTCGACCGCTGTTCTCGGATCAAGCTGCACGTCGGTGACCTCGATCGAATTCGACCGAATGGTGGCTTGCAACAATGACATGTCCAGCAGAACATTCGCAAGATCACCCAGCCGCTCCGGCGCAGTTTGCAGCGTCTCACTCAAACGCTCACGATCAATCGCGGGCGAAATAGTTTTTGATTCAGAATACTCTTGCAATGTCTTCGAAGTTGCCGCCAGTTGGTCGGCGATGCGTTTGACTGCCTGAATCAAACCGGTTTCGCCAGTCAATTGTTCGCCCAAGTCTTGCTGCTGAGGAATTGACGAATCATCGAATAAACGAAGTTCGACTCCGGCATCGATTTCGCCGGCTTTCAGCTGCTGGCGAATCGAAGCCAGATAGGCAACTCTTTGTTGTCGGACTCCGCCAAGTGTTTCAAGGTCGGATTTTAACAATGCCTGATCTTCGTCGATAATCGCCTCCGCCAATTGTTGGCCGGACAACAGTTGTTTCTGCAGCTCCGCAATTGCACTGGAAATTTTTTCATCGTCAAGCTCAGGTTCGCTTTCCTCTGGCGTCCTGATACCGTCTGTATTCTCGGGCTCGATCAGTTCAGTGTCGATCAACAGATCACTCAATTGGCTCAGAATCAAACCTGCATCGTTGCGTAGCCCGGCGATTTCGTCTAATCGATTGGTCAGTTGATCATCGATCAGCTCGAAACGATCCAGAAATGGATCTTCAATGATCACCTCCAGATCCGGAGGCAGCCCCAGAAGTTGCTTGAATCGATCCAACGAATTCAAGTACTGATTCTTCGCGATCAGCAGGCTCTGTTGTTGCTGATAAACGGTCGATTCGAACTGCTTAACCTGAACCGCATTGATTCGCTCTCGCAGGAAAAGTTCCCTGAACTGATCCAGAACGCCTTCCAACTGAGTGACAATAAAAGCCTGGTTGCGAATACGCTGTTGTTGTTGCTGCAAGCCGATGAATCCACCAACGTTGTTGGGAGCCTCTGCCGGTGAACCCAGAAAATCTCCAAAACGAGTCAGTCTGTTTCCCGAATCGCGGCCGATGGCGACCTGCAAGTACAGGCCTCGTCTGAATCGAGCCAACTGCCGAACATTAGCCAGCAAGGTTCGCTCTGCCTGTGTCAAAGACTCCAGAATACGTTCGCGTCCCGCATCGCGCAGCAACGGCTGTATTAGCGAGAAGTTGATCAATGAGCTTGACGTCTGAGTGTTGTTGCCTGAGAAGTTCCAGAGAATGGTGTTCGCAATCCCGGCCGTCAATGTGGTTCCGGTTATTCCCAGTTTGCGAAAATTGATTCCCTGCCCATTGGCACCCAACTGATGCGACAACGTAGTTGATGACTGCCCGGTGCCAGTGCGTTGCCGCCCCTGCGTCGTGAGAAAGCTGTTGAATCCGGCAAACAGTTGCGAATCAAAACCAAAACGCTCGAGGCTTACATCTAGTGCGGACAGGTACAGCGTCTCGCGTTGCTGTTGGAGATCTGGCGAGTGCAGCAGCGCCAACTGATAGGCCGTATCCAGATTCAGTTCAACCTGTCCGTCTTCATTAACAGGAAGACTTGCCAACCAGCTGTCGGTTTCAATACTCGCCTGTTGCCCATTGGCATGCCAGCACGGATATCCGGGTTTGCAATCCACGCAGTGCATCAGCTGATGAGATGTCGGGTCGTCGGGCGGCAGCGGAATGTGGTCGGGGCAGAACGGATCAAACAGCCGCGACGCGGGATCAGGATGAATGTTGCCGGTGGCCGAATCCCAGCGAGGGTCGCAAGACTTCTGACGAATCAGTTGTCTCGCTTCCAGATCAGCCTGCCGGCGATATTGACAACGGTGACATCCGCTGCTGGTCGCGAGCAGACCTCCGGCCCAGACGATCACAATTGCGACGCGCAAACCAGCGGCACGGCTTGCCGCGTACGTGTTGCGGCGTTGTTTATTCCGGGTCAAAAACAAAGCGATTCCTTTCGCCAGCAGCTCCAACGCCACTGGAGGACCGATCTGTCGTGGGTGCGGGAAACCCTACGGTTTAACCAGACTGATCCTTCTCTGTCGATCATCGGGTTAGTAGCGGTTTTGACTTGAAATAATGTGCGTTTGCTGCCTCGTGAACGACGACAAAAGAAACAGCTCTCAACTCGGTCCATGATTCGTCGATAAATTGAAAACGCGGGTTCGAACGAGTGCGAAAGCTGGATTTCTGGGTCTTTCAACGTCAGAAGTGAGCCTTTTCGGTTGGCCACGTTGCTGGTCCTTGTATTATTAAGTGTCTTTCAGGGGCTCCCCCGGACCGTGCGGATTGCCTGACCCTCAAACTTTGACATTGACCGACCTATTCGATCGCTGAGTGGGCTGCTTTGGAAACTGGTTATGATCTCAATTGCTGTTGTCGCTGTCGTTTTCATCGCATTGTGTGTGTTCGTGTATCTGGCCGCGAATTCGTGGCACTGGATCAATTTGCTGTTCTTGATGCTCACGTTCATCGCCGGCCTCGCTGCGACCATCGGTTTGGCTCAGGTTGGATCGCTTCGCTACAAGCAACAGAAGGCGGCTTTCGATGCTGAGAACCGAGCGGAAAAACTCGTGTCCGACGCCAACAAATGGGTATCAGGAGATAACAACTCTGCCACATTCTCAAGCGATTCACTTCGCGGAGTCAGCCAAGAGTTGGCATTAGTGATGGCAGGACGGGGAAGAGTCTGGTCACGTGGAGCCGTAGCCGCCGACGGTGATAACATCACCTTCAAGTTCCCAAGTGCTCGCCCGAAAGCTGGCGACAATGCGGTGCAACTGAAGGACATGGTGCTGTTTGCCTTCGCAGAAGGTATCGCACCCGTTCCCAAAGGTGAAAACGACGACGAGAACACACCCCCGCCAATTGTTCCCGTCAGCTACATTGGCTCGGTTCGAGTCGTTGAAGAATCGCCTGAGTCTTTGAAATTGGCTCCGGAGTTTATTTCGAATCCAGATCAATATTCTCAACCGACGACGACCTGGTCACTGTTCGAAAAGATGCCTCTTGACCGTCACGAAACCGTTGCGAATGCGTTCCGTCAGGCGCAGGACTTGGACGAGGGTGCTGAAGTTGACTTGAGCAAACTGAGGCTGTTTCTGCAGAGTGGATTGTTGCACCCGGACCGAGTCGGAATTGACCCGAATTCACGTGAGTATGAAGAACTACTGGACCGTTACACGTTTGACGGTGTGCCATTGGGAACCATTCAAAACTGGATTGACGCTCAATCGAATCGTATTTCAACAAAATTTGAACCAGCACCGGAAGAGATTTTCGTCCGATATCGGTTTACGGCAAAGTCAAAAAAGAGTTATCAGGTTGATTCCGATGGAAACATCGCAACCGATGGACCCTTTACCGCGACAGGTTTGGCAGTAGAGCCTTCGCTGCACATCGGCAAGGAAGTCCAATTCGAAAAAGACGATATCGTCTCGGTCGACTCGAACACCGCGTCGGGCTACAGTCGCAGCGATGGAACTCAGGTTCCCCCGTTTTCGAGTATTGAGCCTGTCGATGAGGAGGGACGTTACTACGTGCGAGAGCTGAGGGATTACCCCTTCCTGTTGGCCAGCACGAATGAAGCGGCTGCGAAAATTGAAGAGGAAACCGTTCGTCGCCAGAAGACCAATGCGGTTCAAACCACGACCCTGAAGGACACGCGGACTCAAATTGCCGAGCGAAGCAAATTGACCGAAGCCCTCGAATCGGACAACAAGAATCTTCGCAGCGACCAACAGGTGATCACGAGTGTCCTGCAAACAAAGCAGTCAGACGTGGATCAACTGGATCAAAAGATTGACAGCCTTCAATCTCGGCTGAATTCAGTCAGCCACTAAACGCACGACGGTTTCGGGAGTTCATTCCTTGGCAATCTGGCCATGAATCCCGTTCGCCAATGAGAATGAGAATTTCTTTTCTCAGCTTGCGGTCGCCTTGAAATGGAGAACTCTCTATGATTGAGTCGGTTCGGTAAGCTGGACCTTTTTCACTCGTTCGATCCGCATTTTTTCAATCACTCATGGGCATCGAAAACCGATCCTACTATCGCGACGAGTCTGACTTCAACTACTCGGGGCAGTTCGGTTCCACCGCGTGGTCGATGGTCTCGATTCTGATTGCGATCAACGTTGGCGTGTTCCTGGTGGACATGTTCACACCTGTGGCGGCGGTTGATTCAAACGGCGGGACCGTCTACCACCTGCTGGGTAAATGGCTGGCGTTGAATTCTGATCAACCTTACTTTTTCTGGAACTGGCTGACCTACGGGTTTGCCCATGCTCCGATCGACGACCCGACCGTTGGGATCTGGCATATCCTTGGAAATATGTTGGGACTGTTCTTTCTGGGGCGAGCCGTTGAGTATCGGATGGGCTCTCAGGAGTTTCTCAGTTTTTATCTGGTCGCGGTTGTCGTTTCCGGCCTTGGAGCCGTTGTCATTGCCTGGCTGACCGGGGTCGGAACTTCTCTGGTAGGGGCTTCCGGAGCAGTCACGGCCGTCGTCGCTGTGTTCATTATCTGGTTCCCGAACCAGACCCTTTTGATCTGGGGAATTCTACCCGTTCCCGCTTGGGCGGTTGGCGTTCTGATGATCGGAACGAACCTGATGTATGCGTTTAACCCCGCCAGCCACGTCAGTTGGCAAGCCCATGCAGTTGGAGCCCTTTTCGGCGTTGCGTATTTGAAACGCGGTTGGCAATTCGGCCCCTTAGGGATCGATCGCCTGAACGATCTGTTCAAGAGCCGCCCCAAACTGAAGCTGCATGACCCCGATGCTTCCGCCAGTAAACTGCAGGCAGAAGCCGATCGAATTCTCGCGAAAATCAACCAGTCAGGAGAAAGCAGCCTGACTGGTCGCGAACGACGAACGCTCAACAAATACAGCCAGTCGCTGCGGAATCGGCGTGGTGACTCGTAGTCTGCCTCTTTGAAAGTGCCCCGAAAAGCGGGATTCATCTTGAGTTCAAACGTCGAAATCGTTATTGAACTCGTATGAAATCGTTCGTTTTACTGCAGATGGCCGTCTTGTTTGCCGCCGCTGGGTGCGCGAATTGGAACTCAAACGACGACTTGACATCGCGGCCATTCGAGCTGACGAAGTCTCGGATGTCCCCGCGTTCGGTGGGCATTGAAATCGCGGTCGCTCAGCTGGACGTTTCGCAGTCGACTCAGCTGGATACGCTGTTACAGATGCTGGACCAGCAAAAGCTCTCACTGGAAACTCGAAAGCGGCTCGATCGTAACGGTTTGGTTTGCGGCATCATGTCAACGCGAGCCCCAGCCGAGTTTCACAATCTGCTGGAACCTTACGTACCGGATCCAGATTCTGTTGATGTCGCTGCCAGGCCGCTTGCTTTGGCTGGGAAGCTGGATCCGATCTCGCGGTTACTGATTCACCAGCGAATCTCAAATCAGGACGGTGAAGTGTATCCCGTCGGCACGTCCGACATGTATGAGGAACTTGCGTGGGCTGTTTTTCACAACGAGCACATCGAAGAGGGCAGGGCGGAGCGTGCTCGATGTTTCTTTGACGTTACCACGTTTCCCAATTCTGACGGGACCGCAACGCTGAAGCTGGTTCCCGTCATTCGGCACGGCAAAGAGGTTCCGCGGATCGAAGTTGCCGAGGGCGCATTCGTGATGGATCGTGGTCAGCGAAGAACAAACCTAGACGAGATCGGTTTTGAGGTTCCACTAAGAACCGGTCAAACGTTGATCGTGGCGGCCAATAGCCGCTTTTTCAGTACCGATTCGCCGTCGGACCAGTTGGGGCCACGGTTGTTGGGTTCGGCACGATCCGATCAGACCCGTCTGTTGCTGGTTCGGCTGGTTCAGACTCAAATGGACGACTTGTTTGACCGATCGCTGCGATAGTGGCGGCGTTGAGATTTTTCAACGTGGAACGGCCATGGGTAGTGCGACCGTCATCCATCGAAAACCATTTACTCCAGACTCCGAAACATGAACTCCGATTCTCTGCCCGGTTCAGACTCGCGCTCCGATTCCCAAAGCGGCAACTCGCAAGCCACTGACTGGATTGCCCTGCGTGAGCAACGTGTTCTGGCTCCGTTTGCAATGCACAGCCGCGATAGTCAGGGACGACTTCATCCTGAACAGGAGCACCTGTACCGAGGGCCGTTTCAACGCGACCGAGATCGAATTCTTCACAGCTGGGCATACCGACGCCTGAGTGGAAAGATGCAGGTCTTCACCGGTGAGATGGGCGACTACCACCGCACGCGTCTGACGCACACGCAAGAGGTTGCCACAATCGCTCGCACGATCGGCCGAGCTTTGGGGCTCAATGAAGATCTGATTGAGGCGCTTGCGCTGATGCATGACATCGGCCATCCACCGTACGGACACGCGGGCGAAGATGCGCTGAACGAGTGTGCAGTCGATCACGGAGGTTTTTCGCACAACCAATTTGCATTGACAATCGTGCAAGAGCTTGAAAACCCATACCCGCAATTTCCGGGGCTCAACCTGACGCTGGAAGTACTCGCCGGTCAGAATTTTCGCGCGGACAAGGCGAATGTGGAACTCGATCGTTTGCTGGAGGTCCAGTTGGTGGACGCGGCAGACAGCACGGCTTACGACGCCCATGACACCGACGACGCGTTGAAGCTGGGCCTCGTTTCGATTGACGAGATGGCCCAACTGAGCCTGATTAAAACCTGCTTGAAACACATCGAAAAGAACTTCACAGCACTCGACGACACACTGCGAAGGACGGCGCTAGTACATCAGCTGGTCGAACTGCAGGTCACCCAGTTGATTTCTCATTGTGCAGGCCAGTTGCGACAGAAGGGATTTGAAAATGCCTTCGAGGCGATGTCCAGCGATTTTCTTATCGAGCACGCCGAGGAACTTTCCGAGCAAAAAAAAGAACTGGAAAGATTCTTGTACGAGAACGTTTACAGACATTCGCAGTTGATTGATATTCGAACGACCGCACAGGACCGTTTACGGCGGATGTTTGCCGCTTTTTGCGAAAACCCCGAACTATTTCCGCCAAAATATCAGCAGAGGGCCGACTTGATAGGCGTGCCTCGTATGGCGGTCGAATATCTTGCCGGAATGACCGATCGTTTCTGCGAACATACTTACAGAAAGATTGGTCTGGACCAGACCTGACGTCGGAAGCCTCGAATATACTCAGAGCGGGCAAAACGAATGATCCGCGCTGTTCCTTCGCCCACGACTATTTCATACACTTCACAATTCATCCGGGTGAGTGAGCCGATCGGCAAGCGAACCTACTTGCATCTTAAAATCGAGTTTAACAACAATGGCACTGTGGATTCTTCGTGGTTGTTTCTTACTGGTAGCGATCGGGTTAGGCCTGACACTCGCGTTGCCTCAATCCAGTGACCCGACGGCAACGACGGAATGGCCTGTCTTTCTACTGTTCATTTTCGGCGCGATCGGGGCCGTGATTGCAGATCTCTTGATCAGGAACAAGCGAATTGATCTGATCTCAAGCGTCTATTTCGGTTTGGTGGTGGGACTGTTCCTGACCTACATTATCGACATTGCACTGACGCCCCTATTCGGAGTCGCTGCTCCCGACCAGACAGGCATTACTCCCAAAGTCGTCGCTGTTTCGTTTATCGGGCTGGTGGTCTGTTATCTGTGTATCAGCCTTTTGTGGCAAACCAAAGACGATTTTCGATTCGTCATTCCTTACGTTGAGTTCAGCAAGGACTTGAAGGGAAGCAAGCCCTACATCCTGGACACCAGCGTCGTTATTGATGGACGAATTGCCGACATCGTCGAAACCGGTGTCATCGACAACCAGTTGATCATGCCCCGATTTGTGCTGGCCGAACTTCAAGCAATCGCAGACAGTAGTGACAAGATGCGACGGTCTCGAGGTCGACGTGGCCTGGATATTCTGAATCGGTTGCGGAATCACCCTGATCTCGACTTCAAGGTCTATGACCGTGAGTTACCAGAAATGCAGGATCAGCCTGTTGACATGAAGCTGTTGCTACTCGCGAAGCACATGGAGGGAAAAGTCGTCACGGGCGATTTTAATCTGAACAAAGTCGCCAAGCTGCAGAACGTCCCTGTAATCAACCTGAATGAGATCGCAAATTCACTGAAGCCCGTTTTTCTGCCTGGCGAACCAATTGTTACGAAGATCGTGAAAGCAGGTGAAGGCGCCGGACAAGGTGTTGGCTACCTGGACGATGGCACCATGATCGTCGTCGAGGGCGGTCGCGATCACATCGGGGCTCAAGCCAATGTCACGGTCACGAGCATGCTGCAAACCAGTGCCGGACGAATGATTTTTGGCAAGTTCGAAGGTGCTGCCGCAGGTTAGTGGTTGAATCCGCTTGAAAACCCATCGTGGTCGGTCATGTTGGCTCAAAACGCATCATGCAGGGCATCGCTGGCAACATCAAAACCATGGTTTTACGAAGCAAAATGCGCCGATTTACACTCCTGTCGAAATGATTGCGTGTTATGCACTCCGACGCAGCATCGTCGGCAGCGTTGCCAATTCGTATTGCATTGGCTGAGAATCAGTCGTTACGACCTGACAACCAATCCGACGATCAAGATTGATCACCAGAGGTGCACGAAGATTCATCGTCAGCACGTCGGCGTCGCGACTGACCACTCCCAACACGTATGCCTGCTCAGCAGAAGTCAACTGAAGACTTTCAACATCGTTGGGCTCAAGTCGAACCTGATAGTCGGCAACAAATCGTCGCGGTGAAACAACCGGTAACGCGATGTCCGAATGCTGCATGCTCTGCAACCACGCAACTGCTCGATTATCGGCATCCGCCAACAGCACCCAGTGACGGCAATCCTCGAAACCCAGCAATCCGTGACGGAAGAACAGGATATCGTCCGGTTCTATTTCAATGGCGGCAAATCGAGTCGTGTGGATTTTCATAGCAGGACTGCACGTTTGTTGCGTCAACTGAATTCAATGTGGCGTCGATTCAATCAATGGATCGAAAACTGGCAATCTGTTTCAAGGATCCTTCTCGCTCGCAACCACTGGTTGCTCAAGTTGGAACGTCCGGACTGGATCACCGTGTTCATGTCATCGACGCCGCCGTCTGAACGGTTGAAGAAAAATGCGGTTTTTTCCTGATTTCTGGTTTAAATCGGCAAGGTGCAAGCAAATGATGTCGCTCGACACATCGTTTGCCGGTTGTGTAACATGAAAGCTACCTTTTGCTATCAGAGCGTAATCCATGTCACCATCTCACTGTTTCGAGAACCGTTGGTTGCTGAACCTTCCACGCCGGAAGTTCAGGATGGTGATCCAGCTGATCGGACTGACCCTGATTCTGTGCGGCTCGACTTTTGCGCAGATTGAACCGGTCAAGACTTCTGCTGAACCAGCCAAAGCGCCCGTCGAAGAACTACTCAGGCAACTTGATGCTGACAACTATCAACTGCGTGAATCAGCCGCGGATCAGCTTGCCCAAAAAGGTGTTCAAGCTCTCAAGCCAATGGTGTTACACAGCTTTTCTTCGTCTCCGGAATCTTCGTGGCGGATCAGGTCGATCATCGAATCGATTGGGACTGCCGGTAGCGAGGATACATTTTACAAATCGACTGGTATCTTGCGCTTGCTGTTTCCACTCGACGATGTCGAAACGTCCGAGCGACTGGAAGCACTTCGGCAGCAATGGAAACTCACTCGCAAAAAAAACGCGATTCGAAAGCTGCAAAAGCTTGGCGCCACGATTTCAGATCCGTACGGCGATCAGATCGCTTCGGCCGGTCAACGAGGTTGGCAAGTGGCCAACGGTGGACGAGTCATCATCAACGGACGAATATTGAATCCTCGCGAAGTCACGGCCTCCAGCACCACTACGAAGAAAAAAGCGATTGCTGCCAGTTCTGAAAAAAGGAAATCGTTGACTCGCCGCGAGTTGATAGCCCTTGTCGACGAGTTACTGGAATCGGATCTCGCAACGAATCGTGAGCGAATATTCGGAAGCGAAGGAGCGGATCCTGTTGCTCAAGGCGACAGACTGTCAGACGCACCCGCGCTACGCCACGGTGCCCCCTTTGCGGCTAACGTCCTTCGAGCCAATCAGATTCGAACTGGAGCGATGGCTTTGTTTGATGGCGATTTTCGTGGCACGGCGGATGATCTGAATTCTCTTCGGGATATCCCCAACCTGACGCTTATCCACTGGAAGGATCGCAAGCTGACACCGGCGGAAATGGAAGCGGCTCATCAATTCGCGACGGTTCGCGGAGTCCATTTTGAGAACTGTGAATTCCCAGAAAATCCGCTTCCAAAATCCGCGTGGCCTCGATTGGCGACGCATTTTGAATTTGTGAATCAGACGATTCCCGTTTGGACGATTGAGCGACTTCAGAACTCATCAGTCAACAGTTTAAAATTCTCCAGTTGTTCCGCGTCACCCGTCTTGCATGAAAAGTTGCGCCAAATCGATTCGCTTTCTCAGCTTGCTCTCGAAGAAACGCTAGTCGATCAAGATTGGTTTGACACGTTTGCAGCCGTTCGATCTCTGACGCGAGTTAGTTTGAATTTGTGCAAGTTCGACCCGGACGACTACCGGAAGTTGTCGAAGTTGCGGCCTAAACTGGTGGTTGAGTTCACGCCTCAGGCATTTCTGGGGATCCGCAGTTCGGACGTTGCAGACGCGAACCTCCGTCGAGCACGGATGATCGCCCGGATGCGAGCGGCTCAAAAAGCGAGACCCGGTCAAAAGATCGAAGGCCCTGAGTTTGACTTACCCGTCGACGAAACGGGATGCACGATCTCAGATGTCGTTCGTGACTCAGGAGCTGAGAAAGCCGGGCTTGAAGCTGGCGATGTGATTGAAAAAATCGACGGAAAATCGATTTCCGTGTTTGAGGACATCCGTTTGATCATCGCTCAACACAGAGCCGGAGATGAACTGGACGTTCAATTCAAACGCGATGGTCAGCTGAAAACAGCGACGATTGAATTGGGAAGTTTCCCAAAAGCCGCTGCCGCAATCGAGTGATCGAAACTTCCGTATTGGCACGTTGTCGGCATGCCGGACTTGGCGATCCAAAAGCCAGCGGTTACGTTATCTGATCTGCAAAAAATGGTTTCACAGATGCCCGAGTGGCGGAATTGGCAGACGCTCAGGATTTAAAATCCTGTGTCCTTACGGACGTGCGGGTTCAAGTCCCGCCTCGGGTACTCTATCTGTTGGAAACCTGCGTCAACCAAATTGGCGTTTCTTGCAAAGGGCCGCTTACTTGAGCGACAGCCTTCGACGCAGAGGCTTGAATCCCGATCGGTCTCGTGACAGTCGCCTCATAATCAACGAATGAAACAAATGATCGATCGCTTGCAATTGTAGATATTTTTATCTACATTTAGAAGGCGGCGAGTGTCAGTGCTTCATTCTGCCGTAATGCGATTTGCGAATCACGAGCTTTTTGTGTGGTTGAAGAAGAAACTGCAAGGCTTGTCAGATCCGGTTCTTCGTGTCATTACCATACGTGCGCCCATGACGACTGCCGAAGCTCAGAATAAGTCTTCCGGGATTTCAAACGGAACTCGACGACGTTTGTTCGCAGTTTCCATTCCCATCGTTGCTTCGGTTTTGGCTGGGGTGACCTTGGGCGGAGGAATATTCACTTTCGATTACGCCAAAGGAACGTCCTACCTGTCATCAGAAAGTGAAACGTGTGCGAACTGCCACATCATGCAGGATCACTTCGATGCGTGGGTCAAATCGACTCATCATCACGTCGCCAAATGCAACGATTGCCACGCGCCGCATGACTTTATTGGCAAATGGTACTGCAAAGGGCGAAACGGGTTCTTTCACTCGCTGGCTTTCACGACGCAAAATTTTCACGACCCCATCATGATCAACGATTACAACCGTGGCGTGGTGGAAGCAAACTGTCGCTACTGCCATTCCGATTTCACCCACGCGATCGATACGGGTGTAGGTTCGGAAAAGATCGAATCGCTTGCCTGTATTCGTTGCCATCAAGACGTTGGCCATCCAAATTGAAAGTTGACTGATGAAGAATTCGCTCGGTTATTTATTGATCGCCCTGATCTCAGGCGTAGCTTGTTTCCTGATCGCTCAACTTGCGTTCAATATTCAAGATCGCAAGCAGGAGGCGCAGACTCCTTTCGTCAGGCTTCAAGACGTGACAGAGCTGACGACCGACCCAGAACCTTGGGGAGTCAATTGGCCTCACCAATATGACGGTTATCTGAAAACCGCCGGCGACAAGTTCCATGGTGGCTCTTCCGCTCTGCCGGACAGCAAACTCGAACAGCAGCCATGGCTGAAGCGTCTTTATGCGGGCTATGCGTTCAGCCTGGACTATCGCGAAGCTCGAGGCCACGCATACATGCTGTATGATCAAGGCGTAACGGAAAGAGTTACCGAACGACAGCAAAGCGGTGCGTGCCTTCATTGCCACGCTTCGATCGTTCCGACCTATCGACGGGTTGGCCTTGAAGCGATGGGAAAGGCAGTCAGCGCACAAGCGCTGGAATCCGACTTCAACTGGCCGGCGGTCATGAAAGGTTTTGAAACCGTCAGCACGAAAAAATACGAGGAAGTATTTGCCGAACTTATGAAAACACCTGATGGAACCGCAGGAGAAAATGATCCCGTTTTTCCTCATCCCCCCAAAGGTGGTTTCAAAGACGAAGACAAAGAATTGCCGGAAAACCATTTCTCGATTGGAGAAGCTCATCCGGTCAGTTGTGTGGATTGTCACGATCCTAAAACAATGGCGATCCGAGTGACTCGGCCCGGTTTCGTTAACGGCATCGCGGCTCTGGCAGAAAGTCATGAACCGACTCCGCATCTGCCGAGTATTGAAAAATGGCGACGCGGTGATCGCTCGAAAAAATACGATCCCAACTTAGATGCGTCGAGGCAGGAGATGCGGACTTACGTGTGTGCTCAATGCCATGTCGAGTACTACTGTGCAAACAAGATGACGCTGACGTTCCCATGGGAAAACGGCCTGAAGGCTGAACAACTTGAGAAGACATGGGAAGACACTCGATTCCCCGATGGTTCAGAATTCTTCGATTATGTGCATACCGAAACCGGAGCAAAGATCTACAAGGTTCAGCATCCCGAGTTTGAATTGTGGAGCCAAGGCATCCATGCGCAAAGCGGTGTCAGCTGTGCCGACTGCCACATGCCGTTCGAGCGTCAGGGTGCCATGAAACTAAGCAGCCATGATGTCGCCAGCCCGATGAAAAATATCAATCACGCCTGCCAGACTTGCCACAAAGTCAATGAAGATGATCTTCGCTATCGTGTCGAAACGATTCAAAACCGGACCATTGATCTGATGGAGAAAGCAGCCACCGCGATGACCGACATGCTGGACACCATTGTCGCCGCCAAGGAGGCCGGAGTCGGCGGTGATCAGCTTGAGGAACTATTAAAGCTGCAACGAAAATCGATGTGGCGACTGGACTACATCAGCAGCGAAAACTCACGCGGGTTCCATGCTGCTCAGGAAGCCGCCCGGATTCTGGGCGAGTCGATCGATTACAGCCGTCAGGCTCAGATGCTTGCGTTCAAGCTGATGGCTGAAGCGGGTTCAGACACTGAATCGGACGATTAAGAGATTTGTTTTCTGCTCGAATTGAGCTTCTGCGACACCAGCGAGTACAAATTGCAGGAATTCTGAACAATCGACACGGATAGAACGATAACAAACGGGCTATACTTGGGAGTTTTCCCTCCCAACAACGCAGCTCTTGAAGCCTGCTCTCCCGTCATGATTTCAACTACCGCGCAATACGCTTTGCGGGCTGTTGTCTACCTGTCACGAATCGAATCAGGATTCACCTCTCGATCCGAGATCGCGGAAGCGACCCTCGTGCCTCACGAGTACTTGTTGAAAGTCTTGAACGAACTGGATCAGGCCGGCCTCGTTGAATCCCGACGCGGGCCTGGTGGAGGCTATCAACTGACGCGATCGGCCGATGAAATCACTTCGCTGGAAGTCGTATTGGCGGTCGATACGATCCCACGGATCGATCAATGTCCGCTTGGCATCTCCGATCACGAAACTCTCTGTCCGCTCCATCGACTGCTGGATGATGCGAGCCGCCGAGTCGAAGAAGCGTTCGCTCAAGTCAAAATCAGCGACTTGATTACGAACAGAAAATCTTCGAAGTCCTGCAACTTCCCAGAGGCGTAATCGATTCGCGACGCTCAGGCACTGCACTACCAGGCGGGAAAAACGCCTACTTGGTGTTGCCACCAGGTGAAGTTTCTGTATCCGCGCCGACTTTGTCGCTCATATTGTAAAGGATCATGATCTTCTGCCAGATTTTGTTCGACAGGCCGGTTGTCAGTGATTCAACCTCATTAACGGCAGCCAGCGCGACACCATCGTCAAAGTTCTGAACGTAAAGCGCTGCCATCTTGCCGGTAAGTGACAACATTTCACTGCAATAGTCCAGATACCGCCTCAGCTGAAACCGGTCGAGTGCAGGCTTGGGTGAAAGCGTTGTTGACTTGTATTTCGTCGTCATCACTCTTTCCGGGTCCTTGGTCAGCTGATGCATGTCGATCACATGCGCGATAGACCGCAATTCATGGATCGCTTTCAAGGCACGATGTCGTTTGACTCGTGTCTCCAGAGAAAACAAAAAGAAGATCAATGCTCCAAGCAAGACAATCTCGTTAAAAACCGGATCGCCCAATTCCATAAACGATCGAAGAGTAAACTCGCTGGGCTTGAAACCGGACTCGAGCACAAAAGTCAGGATAATGCAGGCTGCGGCAACCATCCCGATCAACGTCCATCCGGTCCAGCGAATCCACCAGATCGGAGCACTGATCTCAGCACTACGCTGCTGAGTCTTTGCCGAAATACTCTCCATTTGCTCGCAGATCTTCAACAATCCCGAATCTGGAAAGCGTTCACCGATCCGTTTTCGCAAACAGTTGACCGTTTGAGCGACTTTTTCAGCATCAAGTATTGGAACCGCCATGGTCGCCCCGTTGTTCAACCCGAATCCATTCTGTACCGTCATTTAAAGTATCAGAGGAAACGTGGTCGGTGCAACGGCCCGGAGAGTCGAGCACTGCTCGGTTCGCGAAAGATCAAAAACAGAGAACAACAATGCAATCACGTAATGATCGATCGAATTCATCCCGACTGTGCAAACTCAAGGTACCATGCTCTGGTTCTTAAACGCCGCGGCGGGCATCCTGCTGGTTTCTTTGACGGCTCTGCAGTCGATCTATGTGCTGCGATATCGGACCATTTTGAATCCCCAATTGGCCGGCGATCCCCATTCCGAATCAGACAGCTCCAAACAAGAGGCGCAAGTCGAAGGAACTGCCGCGTTACTGATGTGCCTTCGCGGAGTTGATCCAAGCCTGACCAACTGTCTGGCGGGAATCGTCAGTCAGAATCATCCGGATTTCCATCTACATCTTATCTTTGATGATCACGATGATCCGGCCGTTGGATTTGTTCATAATTACTTTGCCGACAAGGACATCCAGCCTGTTCTTCATTTCAACACCGCCAGGCCCAAAACCTGCAGCTTGAAGTGTTCTGGCTTGATCACAGCCGTTGAGGCATTACCGGACGAAATTGAGTTCGTTGCCTTGATCGATGCTGATACCGTGGCTGATGAAAACTGGCTGATCGACCTGTTATCACCGTTTACCGATCCCAAGGTGGGGGCAACGACTGGCAACCGCTGGTTCACGCCACACGATTCGGAACTGGGCACCGTTTTTCGAAAGATATGGAACGCCGCCGCAGTTCCTCAGATGACGTTGTACAACATTGGGTGGGGCGGGACGCTTGCGTTTCGGCACAAAACCATACAGGAAGCAGGGTTTCTGAACGCATGGAAAACAGCCTTCTGCGAAGACACCATGGTTTCCGATTTATTGAAACCGTTGGGCATGACCCTGAAACGCGTCCCTTCACTGATCATGGAGAACACGGAATCGTCAAGACTTTCGGACGCTTTTCGATGGATCACTCGGCAAACTCTGACCGTTCGACTGCATCATCGAATGTGGCCGATGGTACTGGGACACGCCATCCTGACCGCGATCGCCTGTTACGTCGCACCTGTGTTGATGCTGGTTGGATTTCTGACGGGACAACACTCAAGCGCTACGATCCTGTTTGCATGTTTCCTGATCTACCAGCTTGCCAACATCGGGTTGTTGATGGCGATCGATCAAAGCAACAAACGCGTACTTCGTCAACGATCGGGCGGCGGAAGCGGTCGAGTTGATGCTTCCAGCATTGTCACGAGTGTTTGTGCAACTTTGTTGAATCAGCTTCTGTTTCCGCTGGCCGTGTTTCGAGCGTGGACAACCCGTGAAGTTGACTGGCGAGGAATCAAGTATTCAATTGGCCGCAGTGGTAAACTGGAAATGCAGGATTACATTCCCTATCGCTTGCTCTCGACGCATCCCGAAACAAATACCATCGAATCAATCAATTAGCATCTATCCAAAAAAACGACCCGGCCGCAACAAGCAACCGGGTCAGAATCTTTTTCGATTTATTCGATCAGCCGAGCTGAATCGGCATCGGCATCCGCATTACGTTCCAGCGGCTTCGGTTGCTTCCTCCGCTGGCTGATTTTGAGCGGCCATAGCAAGGACTGCCGCTCGATACTTCGCACGGGCAAGATTCAGACGAGCCGTCATCTCACATGATGTTTTCTCGCCGTTGACGACGAACGTTTTTTCAACGCCGGCTTCCTTTGCCATTTCAGCCGCTTTGGTTGGGCAATGACAGGTCTCTTCCCCGACAGCATACGCCATCTGGACTTCACCAGCCGCTTTCTTGACCAGCTCAGTCGTTTCACCCGCTTTCACAGGGCATGCACACTTCGTTCCGGCAATCGTGGTCGTTCCGGAAACTTCACACTTACATGGAGTCGTGAACTCATTGACCATCGATTCGGTTTGCTCGACCAGCGAAGTGTAAGCCGCTTCTTTGGTTTCGAACTTTTCTTTGCCAACGACGTACTCGATTGGTGCCGACTTCGACTTGGCCAACGCATTCGCTGAACCAAGACAACACGCAGATTCACCGGCAACCATGTAGCTCATCTTTGGTAATTTCGCCAACGCGATTTTGACATCGCCGCTTTCGAGAAGCTGCTTTTCCTTGCTGCAACAAGTTGTCTCTGAGGAATCTTCGTGGGCAATGGTAACGTTTTGCATCGCAACGCATGCGACTGCCGCTAGAACGATATTGGCAAACAACTTCATAGGAGATCTCCTGGGAAAGAAACACGAGGTTTTGAAATGCAAGTCCGTGAATCAGCGGAAGCTGAAACAGGAATGCGTATTGTAGGGTTGCGATTCGCGATAGGCGACACGTCGGCCTCTCAGTCGAACAAGTATCGCATGGACAGTTAAGCACGCGTTATTTTGGGTCAAACCGAACCTTTTCAATTTGACGCAACAACTTATCCTGTCTTACAAGAAAATACCGGGTAATTTCAATTCAGCCGGCGCGAGTTGAGCATTTCACAATTCTTAGAATCGGTAGGCGTTGATTCAGGCTTTCGCGGCGAACGCCGACTCGAAAAACTGCTGCCAGCAATTTCCCCCAGCTGCCGCAAGCTGCCCGGTTTCACCAGCGACAACTTGTGGATTTTCCTCTGTGGGTAGACCAGGCTCAAAATGCAAGCTTCCTGCGGCGTCGCGGAAGATCTTCCACTGACCGCCCCCAGGACCGTGCAGATCAACGCCAATCACAGAGCCTTCCGATATATCTTCGAAACCTTCAACGGCATCAAGAATCGGCTTTCGTTGTTCTGCGCCCCAAAAAGAGACCTCAGGAGCTTTGGGCTTTCGCTTTCCCCACCGATCGGCCGAACCAAAATCCATGAATCGAAACACCATATCGCGATCGACTGCGGGACACTTCAAATGGCCGGCGACGTCGATTAGAGCCGTTTTGTCGAACTCCGGATCACTGGTTTCATAGTCTTCATACATTCCGGCGTTTTCAAAAAATCTGGCTGCGAACTCGCTGTCGGGATCACGCGGGGCTCCAGAACCAACAAACTCGACGCCTTCGGATCCGAAATATTCGTATCCGTATTCGATCACCTGTCGTGCGGAAGAGTACTCGTCAGGTGTCAGGTGATAGGTCTGGCCATGGGCCGATCGATCGAGAAAAATATGAGCCACAACTTCAGCAACCCAATCGACGGGAACCAGGTTTCGAGGCTCGTCCCCATCCATGGGCAGGCGAATCTTGGTTTCAATCAGACCTTTTTCGTTTCGTTTCTGCTGAGGCACCAGAGTCGCCATCAAACGCAAATACAGATACAGCCCGTGATACGTCACCGTGTAGCCGGTTTTCGAATCGCCAACAATCACCGCCGGGCGGTAAATGGTCTTCGATTCAATCTCGGATGCATGCACCAGTTGCTCTGCTTGGCATTTGCAACGTTCGTAGTCATTTCGAAAATCCTGACCACGATCAAGATCTGTCTCCATGACTCGGTCAGTTCGCTTGCCACACACGTAGGCAGTGGAAAGATAGTGAAGCTCTTCAATATTGAACTGCTCACAAAGCGAAATGACGTTTTTCGTCCCACCGAGATTTGTTTTCCATGGGTCGTCGTCCATTGACTTACCATGAAATGTCAGAACCGCGGCGCTGTGGATAACACGTCCACAATGAGTGCTTACCCAATCCAGCTCTTCGATGCTCAAACCGAGATTCTCATCGCAAACATCGCCCGTCAAAACAACCGGACGAGGCAACGAAGTCCCCAATTCAGCTTCCCAACGTTGCATGAATACTTCCACTCGCTCACGAGCAGTCAATTTCTTGCTCGGCCGCACGACCAACGCCAATCGTTGTCCAGCGGCCAGCAACTCTCGAACAAGATATTGTCCAACGAGGCCTGTGCTTCCGGTAACCAATACGTAATCGCGGTCGGAACGGGGGATCGAATGACTCACTGGCATGCCACGCTGAAAGAGTTCAAAGTTGAGATCGGGTTTCCGTAATTATGCCCAACGACAACCGAATCTTTCAAGAAGTAAAATGATGGTTTTGGCATCATGAGCGCCCTTATCGGCTGTTCAGGCGACACAACGGTCAAGGTTTAAAACACTGGTAAAACTTCAAAACCAATTCCGGCTCCATTGAGTGGTGGTTTGCGTTCGCCTACGATCCGTTCTGTCTATTAATGGCGTTTACCCGACACTCAGTTCTTCCGGATAGAACAACAAACAAGATTTTGATTTTACCCGAGGTTAAGTTCGCCATCGCGACCTTATTACGTCAGTTCCTTGAACAACTGAAAGCTTCTGGAGAGTTTCGATGCGGACCACACGGATTTTTGTTTGTTCCCTGTTGATGTCAATTTCGGTGTCGCATTCGATTGCGCAAACGTTCACCGCGTCTGAGGAGATTATTCTGCCCGGCGGTCTGACGCAGCAAGAAGTTGACGAGGGCTGGATCGCACTGTTCGATGGAAAAACGTTGTTCGGTTGGCGACAAACAGATGATGCGACGAATTGGAAAGTGGTCAACGGCACGATTCACGCAGACACAGGGAATGCTGGTCTGCTTAGAACAACTTCAGAGTTCGATGATTTCGAACTGAAAGTCGATTTCCTGACGACTGCTGAAACAAACAGTGGCATCTTTCTTCGGACGAGTCCCAACCCAAAGAACGTCGCTGCGGATTGCTATGAATTGAATATCGCCAGCCCATCTTCTGATCCGTTTCCGACCGGCTCTCTGGTCAACCGCCAGAAAGCCGACGTTGATGACGTCAATGATCGATGGCGGACCTTTCATATAAAGGTCCGTGGTGCAGCAATAACCGTCGAACTGGATGGAGAAATAGTTAATGAGTACGTTGATAAAAGTGGAATTAAACGCGGCTTCATTGGTTTGCAGTTCCATTCAGGTCACATCAAGTTTCGAAACGTGTTGCTCCGCCCGTTGAACATGAAATCAATTTTCAACGGATCAGACTTGAGCCAATGGGATGCCTCAGAAACTCGAAAAAGCGAGTACTCTGTTACCGAACGCCGTGAGATAAAAGTGAGCGGCGGACGAGGCCAGTTAGAATCAAAAACGCAACTGGCGAACTTTATTTTCTCAATGCAATGCCGGACCAATGCAGCGGGTCTAAACAGTGGCGTTTTCTTCCGAAGCATTCCAGGAGAATTCACTAACGGTTACGAAAGTCAGATTCAAAACGTGGGAAAAGAAGGTAATCGATCTGACCCGGTCGATTGCGGAACCGGAGGGATTTTCAGAAGAGCCAACGCACGTCGAATCAACGCCAACGACCAGCAATGGTTCAGCAAAACGATTATCGCCAACGGGCCTCACATCAGTGTCTGGGTCAATGGTCTGCAAGTGACCGACTGGACAGACCGCCGCAAACCTCATCCTAATCCTCGCAAAGGACTGCGCAAAGAAAAGGGCACGTTCATCCTGCAGGGACACGATCCGACCACAGACATATTGTTTCGAGAAATCAAGGCGAGAGAGCTATCGCCGCGCCGCTGAACTTATTTAGCCGGTCCAACGGACTGTCGCTCGATACGTTTGAATTCATCATCATGAACACCGTAGTGATGGGCCTTCAGTGAATAGTGATCATCGAACCACTTTTCAATGTCGCCATCTCGGCCACGGTCGTACGTTGGATCAATCGAAAGTGTTTTTCCCGCCACCGTCTGCCGGACTTCAGCGTCTTCAATCAAAATTTCACCCGCTTTGATGACCATCCGAGGCAGTTCAAACATCGCTTCAAAATTGTCGCTGGGCGTGTAGACCGTGACGTCTGCATCGGCTCCAACTCCAAGGTGCCCTTTGTTCTTCAGTCCCAGAATTCTGGCGGGCCCGCTGCGAGTGATGATCGCAATCTCTGAAAGAGAATACTCGCGGTCCAGATCAGCCAGCGAACACCGCTCCAGAACTTTTGGATTCACTCGCTTTAACATCTCCGTTCGATAGTTGCGATCCATTAAGAGTCGAATGATTTGTGGGTACGCAAGAAAGCTGCCGCCGTTGGGATGGTCGGTGCTCATCACCACCTGCCATGGATCTTCGACCAGCAGATACCACTCCAACCCGATCGCCCACTGCAGCGAGTGAACAAAGTTCTTATCGCGATATTCAATTGGCGAAACTCCACAACCGGATTCCAGTTCCGTGTCCGCGCAATACCAACGCTCGCCGCTGATCTTCTGCAAGAAATGACCAAGGGCTCCATCGCCCGTCATACTGGTCGTTCGCCCAAACACGATCTGGGCGACATCGACGGTCAGGTTGGGGTTGTCATTGACGTGAGCAGCAAGCGTTTTGACCTGCGAATCGATCGACCCGGGATCAACCTCGCCACCGCCATAACTATGAAATTGGATATGCGCAAGATGAGCCTTCAGGCCATCGAGTGACTTCATGGTCTCAAGCGTTGTTTCCCAATTACCCGGAATGCCAAGGTTGTTGGTATGGATGTGAATCGGATGAGGCAAATCTAACTCATTCGACGCAACAGCGATTGAGTGAATAATTTTCCTTGGAGTGACTCCCGAGAATCCATCGATCGGCTGGTCGAGGTCGCGTGCGTTTCCTGCAACGGATTGTTTGAACAACTCGACGCCACCCGGATTCACCAGCTTTGGCGCGAAGCCTCCTGCCCGAGCGATTAACCACGCCAGAAAGGACTCCAGCCCCGCTTGATCGCCGTTGGAAATCCGATCCATGACGTAGTGGTTGTTCCCAACCAGCACAAAGAACCCTGCGTCTACATTGGGAATTTGGCTCAACTCCTGATGAGCATGTCGGGCCCCCAGCGGAGAGATCGCCGCATCAAAACACGTCGTGTAGCCCATACCAGCGTATCGATAGCCGGTCGTGAAGATGTTCGGCACACTTTCCATCGAGCCGTCGTGCAGAACAGTGCCCGGTTTGGACTGCCGAGCCAATGCGACGGCACGCACCTGCTCAGGTTGCATCTTGCGAGCCATATTTACCTTAGGCCCGGCAATGTGACAGTGCATGTCGACTCCGCCAGGCATCACCACGGTGCCGGTCAGGTCGATGGTTTTGACCGCGGCGGCGGCATCCGTTGGAGGATCGACGATCTTACCATCGCGAATCCACAAGTCGGTGACTGTTCCATCAATCCCGTTCGCTGGATCGTAGAGCTTTCCGCCAGCGAGTTTCAGATACGACACGACGATTTCATCAACATAAAACAGAAAGGGTCAAGCAGCGGTCGATCATCGCTCTGATGCGCGACTAATTCAAGCCGTAGATGCCAAAGTCGTTTACCGTGGCTTGTTCGGTCCTGCCGATTTGCGGCGAGTTTTGGATCGACCTTTTGCCGATTTCCTCGGACGCCATTTTCGCTTCTTCGATGGCTGATCGACACCTTGCTCCAGAGCTTTTTCGTCAATCGATTCGTTAATCGCTCTCAGATGATCATCTTCTTTGATCCTTGTCTCCAGATCACCCAGAATTTCCGACAGCTTTTGATAGTTGGCGTCGATTCGATTCAGGCGTGATCGTACTTCGTCACTTTCGCTGGTCAGCGTCGACGAATCGATTTCGATCTTTCGAGGAATTAAGTCTTTGCCAAAGAAGGACATTACTGGGCGTGTTAGTGTCGTGATGGTTACCGGATTGAAGACAACACATGACATTTTCGTTGCCATGATGGTCGCAGGCAAGGTTGCAAGCACGGCAAATCACCCACAATCCTGTGATTTCGACCGCCAGAGCATCAAGTTCTCCACGGCGTCGGGCGGAGAACCATTGGAATGCCTGAGGTGAATTCAGAGTTCGCTCGTCCCGTTGTGTGTCCGGATAACCGGCACATTCAGAAATTGTTCGCTGTTCAAATCGCTGAACAAAAGCCAAGCGTTTTCACTGAAGCACTTATTCGCTTCTGCCCGTCTACAATTTAGACGTCCGTTCATCAAAAAAAGAGAAATTCAACACTCGGTTCGAAGCAACGGATATCCTTGCGAACAAAATCTGTTTCCATCTCAAATTTGCTCCATGCCGTGATTGAGAAACAATTACAACTCGAACCAGCATCAAGTGCTCATTGGCTGCGAAGGCGTTGGCAAATCATCATGCTCGTTTGTGCATTGGTTTGCCAGGTCGCCGAGGGCCTTGAGGCTCAATCGTTGTTCCGCGAGCCCGCTGTTCCGCGGGCCAGAACTGTGTCCAGCCAGGTCATCGAACGAGCCAACATTCCGATCGTCCTTGGTCAGGACAATTCAAACATCGTCCAGAATGTGCCCATGGAGTCGATCGACTCGGAACCGGAATCTTCATTCATCCCGTTGCCAAACAGCTTTGATGATCGGGAACTTCGTGCCGAGCCAAGTCTTGATGACCTTACCAATGAGGAATTCGAAGATCGGCTGCGAGAGATACAAGGCAACAACATCGAATCGAAGCAACCGTTTATCGAATCTCTGGCAGACGAATCGGACTTCGTCGATGATCAACCGGGAAGGGAAACGATTCGGCAGCGATACCCGAACGGAAAGCTTCACGTTCTCCGCCAGGTCGCTCAAGATGCGGCCGGAAACTACTACAACGATGGAGCGTGGCGTGCGTACAGCCGAGACGGGGAGGTGCTGGCCGAAGGGCAATTCGAACGCAATCAGATGGTGGGGCAGTGGCGGAGATATCACAATGCTCGATCAGGCGGTTTGTTTTCGACCGCTCCGTTCAATAAGTACGATGGTCGCTTCCTTTCGGTCGCACAGTTTTCTGACGGCAAGCTGAATGGCATGTGGACGATTTACGATCAAAACAACCAGAAGGTTTTCGAGGTTCGATACGCAGACGGTAAACGAGATGGCGTGGCGACATGGTGGTTCCCAACCGCTACAAAAATGCGAGAAGCAACCTTTGACGACGGTCTTCTGAACGGGAAAGTGCTTGAATGGGACGACCAGGGCAAGCTGACCAGGCGAGATGAATTCATTCGAGGCCAGCGAGTTATCCGACAGGTCAGTCGCTATCGCCCCAACCGCCCCAGCGAGGAACAGTTCTTTCTTGATGGCCAGCTGGTGCTGAAAGGAGAAGACCGTTGGTGGGAAGCGAAACCAGCTGCGTTTTCGTCGTCAGGTCAAAGGACTCAGCACGGTCCCATTCGTCGTTGGTATGAGAATGGTCAGCCAAAAATGCAGGGCCAGTACCTGAAAGATCAGCGAGTCGGCACGTTCACTTGGTGGCATCTCAATGGCGGCCGTAAGTTGGAAGCGGTGTACAAGCAAGGCCAGAAATCCGGCATGTGGACATGGTGGCACGAGAACGGCATGAAGTCGATTCAAGGTGAATACGACGGCAACGAGGCGGTCGGTGTCTGGACGTGGTGGGACGAAAACGGAAAAGTCGCTCGTCAGGAAAATTTCGACAAACGAAATCGCGAACTGGACGGTTCCCTTGGTGAACTGACCGAACCGAAAGCAACTAACCAAACTGACGATCGAAACAACGGTTTGGATCAAGACACCTCGATCATGAGTGTTCCAGTCGACCGCGACTCAAACGATCGTGAAACCGATTCGCAAATCCCTTTGCTGCTGGATACCGATGGACTTGAAGAAATCGATCCTCTCGACAGCATTTCAGGCGAGCTGCCCGAGGTATTTACAGCGGACGATTAGGGCGAAACTTTGGAAACGCACTGCGGTTCCATTTCTAGAGGGCCTTTCAAAACCGCAACCCGAAGCGTCAGCGAGGGACCGAGGCGTTGAATTTGCAGTCCCTCGCTGACGCTTCGGGTTGTGAAAATGGGTTTTGAAATCCCCTCTAATGTTTCACCATGGATACAGGTCGTAATACGCAAACGCCTGTCACGCGGGAACTTCGTACCCGACTTTGTTCGTACCCGACTTTGAAAAAGTTCACACAAGTAAATTGTGTTCGAGCACCCTCAGGATTGCCTGGCGATGACCCAACGCCGACGATATGCTCCAACCGCTCACGAAACTGGAACCATGAAAAACCTGTGCATTCTGTTTTGCCTGATCGTGTTGACACGTTGTGCGACTGGAGTCTCCCTGGGCTCCGACAACGATGCAAAAACGACACGAAAACCGAATGTCATTCTGATCATGACGGACGACATGGGCTACGGAGATGTAGGTATCCATGGCAACATCATGCTAAAAACGCCCAACCTTGATCAGTTGGCGAAGCAGAGCGTTCGCATGACAGATTTCCATGTGGATCCAACCTGTGCCGAAACTCGAGCTGCGTTAATGACTGGACGATACAGCTCCCGGACTGGCATCTGGCACACGGTTAACGGTCGCTCGATTCTTCGTAAAGACGAATTGACGATGGCCGACGTGTTCGCGAGCAATGGTTACGCGACTGGCATCTTCGGCAAGTGGCATCTGGGAGACAATCATCCCTACCTGCCCAGAGACCGAGGATTTCAGACCACGTTCATTCACGGCGGTGGAGGCGTGACTCAAACGCCAGACTACTGGGGCAACGATTACTTCGACGACACTTACTTTCGCAACGGACAGCCGGAACCTCAAAAAGGCTACTGCACCGATGTGTTCTTTGACGCCACTCTCGACTTTGTCAGGGAAAACAAGGACAAGCCATTTTTTGCTTACCTCGCGACCAACGCCGCACACAGTCCGTACCGGTGCCCCAAAAAATACTCCGACTTCTATGCAGACCAGGGCGTCGAAAAAACGATGGCCCTGTTCTATGGCATGATCGCCAACATCGATGAAAACGTCGGAAGGCTTCGTGACAAGCTGGAAGAGTGGGAATTGGATCGAGACACGATTCTGATTTTTACCACGGACAACGGAACCGCTTGCGGGGTACTCAAAGCTAACGCAAGAAAGAATGGCTACGAGTGGACCGGATTCAATGGTGGCCTTAGTGGAACGAAAGGCTCCAACCTTGAAGGTGGGCACCGGGTGCCTTTTTTTGTTCGTTGGCCAGCAGGAAAAATTGCTGGCGGCAAAGAGGTCTCAACGCTCACCGCTCAGTTCGATCTACTGCCAACGTTGATTGATCTTTGCGAATTAGAAATGCCACGCGAAGTCGATTTTGACGGTCAGTCTTTAAAAGCGATCTGGCTGGATCCAGACGAAAAAACCACCCACAAAGATCGTACTCTGGTTGTTCATTCACAACGAATCGAAACCCCTGAAAAATGGAGACGTTGTTCGGTAATGAATCAGAACTGGCGATTGATCAATGGCAAACATCTGTACGATCTTGAAACGGATCGGGCCCAGAAGAACGACATTGCCGAAGAGCACCTGGAAGTCGTTGAAAAACTGCGTAACAGCTATGACGCGTGGTGGGACAGTGTTTCAACACGGTTCTCGGAATACGTCAGAATCCCACTGGGAACCGAGACCGAGTCCGACGTGTTATTAACCTGTCATGACTGGCACGCGACTCAAGGCGGGGCTCCATGGAATCAGGAAATGATCAAGGCTGACCTTGCTTCGAACGGCTACTGGTCAGTCGATGTCAAAGAAGCAGGCAACTATGAAATCACGCTGCGGGCTCGTCCCAAAGGCGTGACCTGTAAGTTCCAGGCGGGCGAGGCCAGAGTCAAAGTGGGGACAGTGGAACATTCGGTCACGGTGAAAGAGGGACAGGACGCCATCAGAATGTCCATCGAATTACCACAAGGACCTGCTCTTTTGCAAACATGGATTTCCGAGGGCGAGAAGGTTCGAGGAGCGTACTACGTTCACATCAGCAAGCTTGAAATCATGGGAAAAACAGCGTCGCCTGCTGCCCCGCGAAAGTAGCGATTTTTCGCGAAGCAAACGCGACGAACGCAAAACGAATTCACTCGACAGCAAATTCGCATCCGCGTTTTGGTGTCTCAATTTCTCTCAAGTGTTCGAACCTCCCGAACTCAGGATTCGATCGGATCAAACTCGAGATAATTCCGCAACCATGCGACACCGATATAAAACGGGATCGTATCGAGCAACGCGACAACCACTTTGAACACGTAACTGGTTGCGACCAGCACGGCCAGCTCAATCCAGTCTGCAACATCCGGTTGGTTCGTCAGACTGACCGCAAAGAAGTGAGTCACCAGAATCACTGCGATCGAGTCAACCAATTGTGAAACGAGAGTCGATCCGTTGTTCCTCAGCCAAAGGTGCCTTCCCGCCGTCAACTTCTTCCAGAAATGAAACATGTAGACATCGCAGAACTGGGCAGCCAGATAGGCCAGCATCGAAGCGGCGACGGCTCCAAACGCCAGTTTCCTGATCTGAAAAAACGCAGTGGGCGAGCCATTGTCGTCGTGTGGAATTCCATCGACCAGGTTACCTTCAAACGCACCGGGCAGCGTTCCGCCCAGCCAGAGAACGAAAACAACCCAGATGTTCAATATCAACCCAACGGTCACCAACCAATTGGCACGCCGCCTTCCGTAAAACTCGCTGATAAAATCCGTGCACAGAAAAGTCAAAGGATAGGGAAGCACACCAATGGCGACGGCGAAGCTGATGGACCAGACCTCTCCGGAGGCCAACTGCCAGGGAACTTCGAACAGCTTGATGAAGCGGCTGATCCCCAAAATGTTCAACATTGTCATCGATCCGAGAAACAAACCCGCCAGCACCAGAAACACGCGTTCGCGCCGCGCGTGAAGATGTGACGCCTCGATCGGGTGTAAGGGTGCGGATTCTGAATTCGATTTTTCGAGCGTTGAATCGTATGTCGATTCGGACATTTCGCCGCCTCTGTTCAACATGGTCGTCGCGGTTAGAATACGGTTTGTTCTTTTACATTTCCACCGTCGAAAAGCTGTGCGAGTCCTCACGTCTCGATGCGCACGGCGCATGGGTATGTTTTGATTTCTGATTCACTTCATAAAACCGCGCTTCATGACTGGCACTCCGAACACGGAGGGCGGATGGTGGACTTTGCAGGCTGGTCGATGCCGGTGCAGTACTCCAGCATCATCGACGAGCATCATTTCTGCCGAAAGGCCGCGGGACTGTTCGACGTCTCTCACATGGGACGCCTGCACTTTGTCAACTGCTCGGCAGCGATTGAAGCGTTGGAACAGTTGACCACGCGACGTGTGGACTCGATGAAGGCCGGGCAGATCCGCTACTCCTTGATGACGGATGATCGCGGTGGTGTGCTGGATGACATACTTGTCTATCGGTTGCCTGATGCCCGCGACAAAGATTTTGCGATGCTGGTCGTCAACGCGAGCAATCGCCAGAAGATCGTTGATTGGCTGGACGTTCGACTGGCCGACGAAATCGCGATCGACGACCAAACATTTTCGACAGCAATGATTGCCGTGCAGGGGCCTGTTGCGAATAAAATTGTCAGCAAGTACAGCGACGTCGACCCAGAATCTTTGAAGTACTACACGGGCACCACGACGAAAGTTTGTGGACACAATGCGGTCGTCACCCGGACTGGCTACACGGGCGAAGACGGTTGCGAATTGATTGTCGATTCGAGTGATG
Source organism: uncultured Pirellulaceae bacterium (assembly GCA_964468915.1). Classification (GTDB taxonomy): domain Bacteria; phylum Planctomycetota; class Planctomycetia; order Pirellulales; family Pirellulaceae; genus Mariniblastus. The sequence continues at coordinate 4,752 of CAYXWX010000035.1, read as the reverse complement.
CGGTCGAGGTATGGGAAACGCTACACGCGGACGCAGCAGCAGCCGGGGGTGGTGCGTGCGGATTGGCATCACGTGACACGCTTCGATTGGAAGCCGGCATGCCTCTGTACGGACATGAGCTGTCGGAAGACTTAAACGCTGCCCAGGCCGGTCTCGATTTCGCCATCAATCTGAAAAACCGTAGCTTTCCCGGCCGTGACGCGATCGAACAGGCCAGGCAGAATCAATCGCTACCTGTTCGCGTCGGAATCGAACTGGAAGACAAACGCGCCGCGCGGCAGGATTGCCCGATCATGGCAGGCGATCAAACCGTTGGGGCGATCACCAGCGGTACCTTTGCACCCACGATTCAACGTTCCATTTCAATGGGGCACATTGACCCGAAGTTCAGCGTACCCGGGACGAAGGTCACCATCGATATTCGAGGCAGACAACATGCGGGCAGCGTGGTCGCATTGCCGTTTTACAAACGAGAAACGTAACAGGGGATAGGGAAATGAAACCTGAAGATTTGCTTTTTGCATCGACTCACGAATGGGCTCACGTCGCTGAAGGCGTTGCCACCATCGGCATTTCGGCCCAGGCCGTTGAAGCGTTGACCGACCTGGTTTACATGGAACTGCCAGCGGCCGGTGCCACCGTTTCTGCCGGGGAATCGTTTGGCGAAGTCGAATCTGTCAAGGCAACAAGTGATTTGTACAGTCCGGTCGACGGAGAAATCATAGAAGTCAACACTTCATTGCCAGACAATCTGGAGATATTGGGCAGCGATCCTTACGGAGGCGGGTGGATTCTGAAAGTAAAACTTTCCAGCGAAGATGCGCTGCAGAAGCTGCTCGACCACGACGCCTACAAAAAGCAAAACGCCGAAGGTTAAAGCCTGATTAATATCGGCCCATCCGTGATCAACCTGCTACAGGTCACGGCTACTTCGAGTGAAACACATTCGCGACAGCCACGCGTCAGAAACTCTACAAAAAAGCATGAACGCTACATCTCGCCCAGTGAAAAATCACCACTCAGCCCGACAAGACTTTGCCTCGAGACACATCGGCCCCACGCCCGGCGATGTTGAGACAATGTTGCAACAGGTCGGGGCGAGTTCGCTTGATGACCTGATGGACGCCACCGTCCCTGCAGGCATCCGACTGGACCAACCAATGAATCTTCCCGACGGGTGCTCGGAACATGAGTCGTTGGCCCTGCTGAAAGAACTGGCCGACCAGAATCAGGTTTCTCGATCCATGATCGGGGCCGGATACTACGGAACGATCGTGCCGCCCGTGATTCAACGTAACGTGCTGGAAAACCCGGGCTGGTACACCGCTTACACTCCCTATCAGGCTGAAATCTCTCAGGGGCGTCTCGAATCCCTTTTGACGTTCCAGCAAATGGTAATGGATTTGAGTGGGATGTCTTTTGCCAACGCTTCCTTGCTGGATGAAGCCACTGCGGCGGCCGAGGCAATGGCGTTGTGCAAGCGAGCGGGGAAACACCCTTCGACAAAGTTTTTCGTTGCCGAAGATGTTCACCCGCAGACTCTGGATGTGATTCAAACGCGAGCAACGTGGTTCGGGTACGAAGTCATCGTTGGGGCTGCAGACGAGTTGGCAGAGCATGATGTGTTTGGCGCGTTGTTGCAGTATCCGGGCACGGAAGGACGAATCGTTGACCTCGAACCGTTGATTGCGGCAGCACATGAGAACAAGGCCCTGGTCGCAGTCGCCAGTGATCTGCTCGCGCTGACATTGCTGAAGCCGCCGGGCGAAATGGATGCCGATATCGTCATTGGAAGTGCACAGAGATTTGGCGTGCCCATGGGATTGGGTGGGCCGCATGCCGCATTCCTTGCGACCCGGGACAAGTTCAAGCGATCCGTGCCCGGCCGCGTGATTGGTGTTTCGAAGGATGTTCGCGGCAACCGCGCGTTGCGGATGGCCATGCAGACTCGCGAGCAACATATCCGTCGCGACAAGGCCACATCCAATATCTGCACGGCTCAGGCTTTGCTTGCAAATATGGCGACGTTTTACGCCATCTATCACGGCCCCGGACGGCTAAAGCAGATTGCCAGCCGAGTACACTCGTTGGCGGTGACTCTGGCCAAAAGCCTTGAAAACAGCCAGCTGCAAGTGCTGCATTCATCGTTCTTCGACACCGTTTGCGTTAAGGTTGAAAACGCCGACCAGGTGCTTGCTGCGGCAGCGGCGGCGGGAATCAACTTGCGGAAAATCGACAATCAAAAAGTCGGCATCAGTCTCGATGAAACTTCCACCGAACGAGACGTTCACGATGTTGTTGCCGCGATCGCTGGTCGAAAGTGCGAAATCAATTTGCACTCTGCTGCGACCAGCCTTTCGATACCAACCGAACTCCAGCGGAGTTCCGATTTTCTGACGCACGAAGTATTTCATCGGTTCCAAAGCGAAACCGAGATGCTGCGATACCTGAAGCGACTTGAAAATCGCGACTACTCGCTGACTCACGGCATGATCCCACTTGGCTCTTGCACCATGAAGTTGAACGCGACCTCCGAGATGATCCCGGTAACCTGGCCGGGCTTTTCTGACATTCACCCGTTTGCTCCAGCCGAGCAGTGGCAGGGCTATCAGAAACTGATCGACCAGCTGAAGCAATGGCTTACCGAGATCACCGGCTACGATGCAGTCAGTTTGCAACCCAATTCCGGTGCTCAAGGCGAGTACGCGGGTCTGCTGGCGATTCGGCGGTATCACGAAAGCATCGGCCAGGGCCATCGCGATGTTTGCCTGATTCCTGTTTCTGCTCACGGCACCAACCCAGCCAGTGCGAGCATGATGGGGATGAAGGTCGTTGTGGTTCAAACGGACGAAGACGGCAACATCGATCTGGAAGACTTGAAGTCGAAGATCGAATCACACGCGGATTCTCTTTCGACACTGATGATCACTTACCCCAGCACGCACGGCGTGTTTGAGGAAACCGTCCAGGAAGTCTGCGAACTGGTACACCGGGCTGGTGGCCAGGTTTATCTGGACGGAGCGAACCTGAACGCGCTGGTCGGCATCGCTGCGCCCGGCAAATTCGGAGCCGATGTTTCTCATTTGAATTTGCATAAAACTTTTTGTATCCCTCACGGGGGAGGCGGTCCAGGCGTGGGGCCGATTGGCGTACGAAAACACCTGACCGAATTTCTTCCTCGTCATCGGCATCACTCACCAGCTGGGGAATTCAACCACGCGGTTGCAGCCGCTCCCTACGGTTCGGCGTCAATTCTGCCAATCTCATGGGCCTACATTCGCATGATGGGCACTGCCGGCCTGACCCGAGCGACTCAGATTGCGATCCTGAATGCAAATTACATCGCCGCCAGATTGAATGGGCACTACGAGGTGCTGTATCGAGGTCGAAACGAGCGAGTGGCCCACGAATGCATCGTTGACATAAGACCGATCAAGGATTCGTGTGGTATTTCAGAGAAAGACCTCGCCAAGCGGTTGATGGACTACGGATTCCACGCACCAACCATGTCGTGGCCGGTCGCCGGGACGATCATGATCGAACCAACCGAAAGCGAATCGCTGGCTGAACTGGACCGATTCTGCGATGCCATGATTCAGATTCGCGATGAGATCCGTGACGTGGAATCAGGCAGGGTTTCAGCGGAAGACTCGGCTCTTCAGCACGCGCCCCATACGATGGCCGATCTGGTGGATGCCGGATGGGATCGCGTTTACAGTCGCGAATTCGCCGTCTTCCCGACTGCGTCGACTCGAACGTCCAAGTTCTGGCCGACAGTCAATCGCGTCGATGACGTTTACGGAGATCGAAATGTCGTTTGCGCTTGCCCGCCGATGTCAGAATACGAGACAGACGAATAGTATCTCTTGGCGGCAAACACGACTCGGCTGAGCGATGCCGCAACGACCCCGGCTTCGCCCAACCGGTGATTAACAACCACAGCGACTGAAAACCCGCTATGCCCGCAGCTCGCCTGATCATCGATTCTCCCGCGTCCGGAAGCTGGAACATGGCAATGGACCAGGCGTTGCTGGAATCGACGGATCAAACGGGCGTTATCGCCTTGCGTTTCTATCAGTGGTCGGAACCAACCTTGTCTCTGGGCTATTTCCAGGAATACATGGATCGCGGATTGCATCAACCAAGCCTCGACCGTCCTGTGGTTCGGCGATCATCTGGCGGGGGAGCGATTCTGCACGACCACGAAGTAACGTACAGCATCTGCGTCCCATCCACCAACCGATGGTCTGCAGCCGGAAACCAATTGTATGACCTGGTCCATCAACAGATCATCGCGTTTCTGGATCAACAGAACGTGAAGGCAACCGCGGCAACGGGGCATGAAAATTCGCCTGAAGAAAACAAGTCGTTTCTTTGCTTTCAACGGCGTTCCGGAGGTGACATTGTGGTCGACAATGCCAAAGTTTGCGGGAGTGCTCAACGAAGACTTCGTAACGCGTTGCTTCAGCACGGCAGCGTGCTGCTGAAACGATCTGATTTCGCTCCTGAGCTGGATGGTTTGCAGGAACTGGCCGCTTTGAATTTGCAGTACGAAGAAGTCTGCCAGCAACTGGCAGATCGGATTTTCGATGCACTCGATTGTGATAAAACACCAGAAAAGCCTAATCAAGCCGAGCTCGATAATGCAAAAAGAATACAGGCAACTCGCTTTGCCAGAAGCGAATGGACGCGTAAACGTTAGCTCTTTGCTTGCTCTTCGCGATGGTTGGTCCAACTTGAGTTCTCGGGCTG
>CAYXWX010000034.1:0-39798 GCA_964468915.1 uncultured Pirellulaceae bacterium | reverse complement strand
CCGGAGGCTCATCAGGAAAGTTAGTGCATGTTGCACTTGACTGTAGCGTCTGCGGCGTTGAAAAACCGAGCGAAAAGTATCGAAAAGCCGCAAGACCTAAACGAAACGCGCTCTAATGAGTAAATGAATGAAACAAGTTCTGATCAAACGCCGGCCCCATTCGGGGCGATCGATATCGGATTCCCTGTTCTCGGGGCTCTCGCCCCGAGCTACCAAAGACGGCCCCGTCCGAGACGAGCGCATCGGCTCTGAAGAAGTCTTCGTCAGTAGCTCGGGGCGGGAGCCCCAAGTTTAGATGCACCTCGTCCGTTCGCCCCGGATGGGTCCGCCGTTTCGCATCCTCAAGGCCACTAAAATTCCTGAAGAACCTTGCCGGAAGGCCGCTCGTCCCTGACTCACGTTTTGGGTTTTGATTTTTCCATCGACATTTTGTTCGGCACTAAATCATCACGCCGTGAAAACCTTGGGCTTCAACATGCCCTCGCTACTGCGACTCGAACGAATAAACGATACAGGAAATTCGTCATATTCCTTGGTTGGATAAGCTGGATGCTCTGTGAAGCCGCTCCTACGAACGGCGGTGGCCGAAACGTTTATGGCCACAATCAAAAAAGGTACAGCAGGTGGAGGGGAGGCATGACTTACCGCCATGGCAATGAGTGTACGTCGGGGAAATCTGACGGCCTTCTTGTCGAGAACAAGTCGGTCAAGATCGAGTGTTTTTCACCGCCAATGAACGCGAATCAACACGAATTTGATCAATGTTCTGACAACGCTGAAGCGGTAAGTGAAAATACTGGGCGATGTGGTCAATGTGACTGCCGCTTTTATTGGACTCGTCCCAATGCGGTTCACCCATCAGGCCGTCGCTGACCGATAGAACGGGAAGCTTCGCAAAGCCTGCCCACATCAAGGTGGACAAATGCAGCCCAAGGTAGCATGTGACTGCGTTGACAGCGATTAAACAGCAACGATACTCGTATGATTCGTTTCGGAATCGACCATCGAAAGGCACGTTCAATTGAATAGCGATTCATCAGAAAATGGGCTGCTGTCAATTATCGTATCGACCTACAAGCGTTACGATTTTTTGGAAAAGACACTCGACAGCCTGCGCGGCCAAACGTATCGCGATATTGAAATTCTGGTGGTTTCCGATGGCAAGGATTCGCAATCCGAGTCGGTCGTCAACGCGACCTCGGATTCGAGGGTGAGGTATCTGTTTACGCCCCACGCCGGTTTTCCCGCGGTGCCTCGCAATGAAGGCCTTCGGCACGCTCAGGGGCAGTGGCTGGCTTTTTGCGACGACGATGACCTTTGGCATCCAGAGAAGGTCAGTCGGCAGCTGCCCGTTTTGCTTGACGGTCAGTACTCGTTTTGCACCTCAGACTATGACTACATTGATCAATACGACCAACCTCTCAAGGTCACCAATCATTATGAACCGTACTTTGGACGTTTCGATTGGCGAACGTTCTATCACTCGATGGGATTTATCTGTAATGCAGCGGTCGTCTTCAACCGAGAGCTGCACGAGACGATTGGCTTTTTGAACGAAGACCCTGACCTGAAGGCCCACGAAGATTTTGAATACTGGATGCGAATGCTGTTCCAGCGAGACGCTTTCATGTTGGATCAGAAGCTGGTTTCCTACCGTGTGCATGGTGGCAGCATTCAAGTACAGAAGCCCTGGCAAACCTATCAGCGACGGCGAGCGTTGCATCGGATTTTGCATCAGGTTCTGCCCATTCCGCTACAAGATCGTGCCCGCAAGTCAATCAAGACGGCAATTCATCTGGCATTCGACCAGTTTCCACCATTGAAACGGGGATTTCGACGGCTGCAGGGCCACCACGACGACGCTCGCGCGCACGATTGAATCAAATGAGCGACTGAATCAATGAAGAACGACCAAACTTCAGCCCGATAAAGTGCAGGGCAATCCGGATACATGTACGCCGGTAACAAGGTCTCGAAAACACTGCCGTAACCTTGCAAATCGGAAAGTTGACAAAACAGTCTGTCGTTCTGGATGGAAACAAATCCGAGGCCGAAGTTCCGGCGGGGCAATGGTTTGCGTGTTACAGCCCACATCTCAGGTGAAACATCCGGGGTAGTGCTTTGTCTAACCAGAATTTTGGGGTTGGCCCTTTAAATTGGTTTGCGAAAATCGAATCAAAATGAAGTGCCAACCGAAAGTTTTACGTTAGAGAAAGCACTCGTGGTTCATCTCGACTTGGTTTTCGGGTTGAGCCCCGTCGGTTAACACACATGCGAATCAGTGAATCAAACGGCCTGAGCAATTCAGAGGTTGCTGGTCTACCCGAAAACCAAAGGGCACCGAGCCACCAGGAAATCAGCGACCAGACGTCGCCAGTGAATGCAATGCTGCTTCCAGCAAATTCATTCGAATTGGCTTGGAAAGGTAATCGTCCATGCCCGCTTTGAGGCATTTTTCGCGGTCGCCCTGCATGGCATGAGCGGTCATCGCGATGATTGGAATGCGAACACCCGTTTCTTGCTCTTGCTGGCGAATAGACGCCGTTGCTTCAAGCCCGTCCATCTCGGGCATCTCGACATCCATCAGGATCACATCAAAATTCCCGTCGGACAGCGCGGCAATTGCTTCGCGTCCGTTGTTGGCGACGACGACCGTATGGCCGCTTCGTTCTAACAGTCCAATGGCCAGTTTTTGATTGACCAAATTGTCCTCGGCCAGCAGAATGTTCAGGCAACCGTTTGGAGAATTGGCCCCTTCTTCTGACTTTTCATCAGATTCCTGAATCGCTTCCCCAAAACAAACATGCACCGCATCCAAAAGCTCAGATTGCTTGACGGGCTTGAGCAGACAGCGTTTGACGCCAAGTGCATCACCGAGCGCCGCATCGCCCGCGCGATCGCCTGTTGTCAGCACAATGGCGTGAGGATTTCCGAAGGTCGGATCGCTCAACACGCTTTTCAGAAAGCCAGAACAATCTTCCCCCGAAACGTTTGTGTCACTGATCATTAGATCGAAACGCTCATTCCTCTGGCATGCATCACTCAGGGAAGTCATCGCCGCTTCCGAATTTGTTGCCACACTGACACTCATGCCCCAAGAGTCAAGCATGTCTCGCAAAATGTTGCGATTGGTCGAGTTATCATCAACGACCAGCACTCTTTTGCCTTTCAATCCAGATGAGATCGAGTCTGCTTCTTGTGCATCTTTTGTGTTTTCAAACTGAGCGGTGAAATGGAACTGACTGCCCACGTCGACTTCGCTTTCCAGCCAGATTTTTCCACCCATCAGTTGCACCAGCCGAGTACAAATGGCCAATCCCAATCCGGTTCCTCCGTAACGCCGAGTGGTCGTTTTGTCGGCTTGTTCAAAAGCGGAGAACACGCTGGCCTGCTTGGATTCGGGGATTCCGATTCCAGTATCCGAAACGCAAAAATGTAATGTCGTGTGCTGATCGTCCGACGCTTTTAGATCGATGCTCAAAACCACTTCGCCATCAGACGTGAACTTGATGGCGTTGCCGGTTAGATTTACCAGAATCTGCCGCAGCCGTGCGAAGTCGCCAATGAGACGATCGGGAACTTTTTGGTCGATTCGAACGGCCAGTTCGAGCCCTTTCGAATGAGCTTTCAATCCAAGCGATTTCATCGTGTTGCCCACACTTTCACGAAGGTCGAACGGTTGGCAATCCAGTTCCAGTTTCCCTGCCTCGATCTTCGAAAAATCGAGCGTTTCATTGAGCAGTGCCAGAAGTGACTCGCCCGAATCCAATACCATTTTCAGATAATCTCGCTGAGCAACGGTTGGTTTCATGTCCAACAACAGTTCCGTCATGCCGATGATCGCATTCATGGGCGTGCGAATCTCGTGGCTCATGTTGGCCAGGAAGTCGCTCTTGGCACGGTTGGCTGTTTCCGCGGCGTCCTTGGCTTTTTGCAGTTCAGCGGCCGCCTTCTTTCGGTCGGTAATGTTGCGAGACATTCCGAAGATCCCAATGACTTCGCCTGCCTCATTTCTAAGCGGAACCTTACTGGCAGAGACCCAATCTTCATGGCCATCCGGATGAGACAATGGCTCATCGATCTCAAGGACCGGTTGCCCCGTGTCCATCACGCGTTTGTCATCCGCTCGATATTTTTCGGCATCTTGACCGGGGAAAAAGTCAAAATCTGTTTTCCCGATCATGGCCTTACGATCATGATTCAGAAACTCGGCCATGGACTGACTGACCGCAAGGAATCGCCCATCGCGATCTTTGAAATTGAGAAGATCCGGCGCGAGTTCCATGATCGTTTGGAACTGAAACCGTTCCATTTCGACCGCGTCAAGCAACGATTGTAGTTCGTCGATCTTGTTTTTCAGCCGAGCATTTTCAGAGGCAAGATCTGTTGCGTTATCGTGGAAATTCTCATGCCCGCATTCCAGGTTTGATTCGCTGTTTCCGGCCATGATTGTTTTTCCAGCCTACGCGATGATCTCTTTCACAACCCGAGCGGGTTCGACACCCGTCAGTTTCTGATCCAGCCCTTGAAACGGAAACGTCAGACGCGCGTGATCGATTCCCAGCAAGTGCAACATCGTGGCGTGCAAATCACGTACATGAACTGGATTTTCCACGACGTTGTAGCTGAACTCGTCCGTCTTTCCGAATTCGATTCCAGGTTTCACTCCACCACCGGCAAGCCATGCTGAAAAACATCGTGGGTGGTGGTCTCGACCGTAATTGTTGACCGTAATCTTTCCCTGGCAATAGACGGTTCGTCCGAATTCACCTGAAAACACGACCAGGGTGTCTTCCAGCAAGCCTCGTTGTTTCAAGTCTTTTAACAGTGCCGCCGTGGGTTGGTCGACATCCTGACATTGTCCCGCAAGATTTTCCGGCAGTTTTGAATGATGATCCCAACCACGATGAAAAAGTTGAATGAACCGGACATCTCGTTCAGCCATCCGCCGTGCCAGCAGACAGTTGCGTGCATACGATCCCGATTGGTGAATGTCCGGACCGTACATCTGCAACGTTTCGTCAGACTCGTCGGAGATATCAGTCAGTTCCGGGACTGAAGTCTGCATTCGAAACGCCATCTCCTGCTGAGCGATGGTTGTTTCGATTTCGGGGTCGCCGATTTCAGCGTGATGCTTCAGATTCAGAGCCTTCAAAGAATCGAGCATCCGTCGGCGCACTGTGGAATCGACGCCGGAGGGGTTGGAAAGAAACAGGACCGGATCGCCTGCCGGCTGGAAACTGGTCCCCTGATGACGCGACGGCAGAAAACCACTTCCCCATAGACGCGAGTACAATCCCTGCACGTTCACCTTGCCGCTCCATTTTGCCGACGGCAGCACGACAAAGTCGGGTAAATCCTTGTTCATCGTACCCAGTCCGTAGCTCAACCAAGCGCCCATGCTTGGTTTGCCGGGAATCTCGGAACCGGTACAGAAAAATGTTTTTCCGGGATCGTGATTGATGGCTTCGGTGTGCATCGAATGAATCATGCACAGGTCGTCCGCGTGCTGGGACAGATGAGGCAGCAGGTCGCTCATCCACGTGCCACTTTTACCTTTTCTGGAGAAGCCGAATTTTGTTGGGACAACCAACTGAGACTTCCCGCGTGTCATCGCGGTGACTCGCTGTCCCATGCTGACTGATTTCGGAAGCTCGGTTTTGAATAACTTCTTCAGCTCGGGCTTGTAATCGAATAAATCAATCTGGCTGGGGGCTCCCGCCATGAACAGAAAGATCACTCGTTTGGCTTTGGCAGGAAAATGCGTTCGTCCGGCGGTATGCTTATCGACCGATCCGGAAGGAGACGCGAGACCTTTGCCAACCAGCAGATTCGCCAGTGCTGCCACACCGAGTCCCATTCCTGAGTTCATCAGAAAGCGGCGGCGATTGTCGAAGCGGCTCAGGCTATGCAGTAAATCCATGATTCAGTTTTTTGTTTTGGTAATATCAAGGTTATAAAGAGTGCTGCAAATAATCGTCCATGCAGCCAGCTCCGCCTTTTCCGCCGTGGGGAGATCATCCTTTGCGGCGAACAGCTGTGCCATTTCTTCCAAACTTTCCGGTGTCGATTCGTATTGTTTGATCACGTCGTGCAACAGCTGCTGCAACTCGGCTTTTTCTTCATCGTCAATCGGAGTGGAGGTGACCGTCTCCCACGCAAAATCAAATCTCTCGGGCGCCGGTTGTTGCAGGACAATCGTCGCCAGATTCGCAGACGCTTTGAAGTACTCGGGTTCGTTCAGTAACAACAGTGCCTGAGTTGGCGTATTGGTTCGCTCGCGCCGCGCGATGCAGGCGTCACGCAAGGGAGCGTTCAGGATTGTCATCTGAGGCGGCGGCATGGAGCGTTTCCAGAACGTGTACACGCTGCGTCGACGGGTGGCTTCGCCTGAGTCGGGTTGGTAGGTTTCGCCGATCATGGAAACCGATTTCCAAAGACCGTCCGGCTGAGGTGGTTTCACGCTGGGGCCAAACATTCGCTGCGAAAGCATGCCGCTGGTTGCAAGAATCTGGTCGCGAATCATTTCTGCGTCCAGTCGATACCTTGGTCCGCGTGAAAGCATACGGTTGTCAGGGTCCGCGTTGAATTGTTCGGGAGACGAAACGGATGTCTGGCGATACGTTTTGGACATGACAATCTGCTTGACCAGCGCTTTCATGTCCCAACCTGTTTCCACAAACCGATGGGCAAGGTAGTCCAGCAGTTCAGGATGAGACGGAACCTCACCCTGGTTGCCAAAATCCTCAGACGTTTTCACCAGGCCCCGCCCGAAAAACTGTTGCCAGATTCGATTGACGGCAACTCTGGCGGTAAGCGGGTGCTCGGGCGCGACAAACCAATTGGCAAGGTCCATTCGCGTTGGCACTTCTCCGGTGATCTGCATTGGTGGAAGAAACTCGGGTGTGTTGCGAGTCACTTCCTCGCCCGGCGCATCGTACTGGCCCCGCTCGAGAATAAACGTGGGACGTACTTTCTTTCGTTCCCGCATCACCATCGCTTTGGGCATCCGCTGGTCGATTCGATCGCGATCTTGTTGTAGAAGTTCGAGCTTTTCCTGAAGCTCATTGAGTTCCGTTTGCGCGTCCGCCGGCGGTTTCGCTTCCTGCTGATCGGTGACAAACGAGGTTTTGATATGCCTTGCGTTTGTGTTTTTTTCAGCTTGTGAACGAGCTGATTCTATTATTTTTTCAAGTTCAGCCGCTCGTTTGCTGATTCTTCTGAGCTCTCGATTCAAACGCCTGAGCTGGCTTTTGTCTTCGTCGGATCCAAGCAGAATATACGGAGGCTGAAAGCCGCGTTCGGGCCCCTTTTTTGATACCGTTTCCGGCTTGGCATCAATGTTGTTGAAGAATGCCGACAGTGCGTAAAAATCTTTTTGCGAGATCGGATCAAACTTGTGATCGTGACACTGTGCGCACTGCACCGTCAATCCAAGAAAGGCAGTTCCGACGGCAGTCGTCCGATCCACCACATTCTTGAAGAAACTCTCCTCGGGTAACGCTGTTCCGCGATCGATAATCAGGTGTAGTCGATGAAAACCGGACGCGATCAATTGGTCGGTCGAGGGGGCGTCGTACAAATCGCCCGCCATTTGGTCGCGAACAAAATCGTCGTAGGGAAGATTCTCATTGAACGAACGAATCACCCAATCACGATACGCGACGTGATCGCGGTGGAAATCCTTGTGCATCCCGTTGGAGTCCGCAAATCGCACCAAATCCAACCAGTACCTGCCGATGTGTTCGCCATATTGAGGCCGATCAAGCAATTCGTCGATCAGCGTCTGCCACGCCTGTTCGGGAGATTTTTCAAAATCCTTGACGAAACGATTCATTTCTTCACGTGTCGGCGGGAGTCCGATCAGATCGAAGGTGACTCGACGGATTAACGTTCGTGCATCTGCCTGGCTGGACGCAGAAAGCCCGCTCGACTCAAGGGACTTCAACACAAACTGATCGATCGGCTGATCGCTCCACGAGCGATTTTCAACCGTCGGCAAAGCGGGTGAAGCGACCGGTTCGAACGCCCAAAACGTCTCGTATTCCGCCCCCGATTCAATCCAGCGTTTGATCAAATCGAGCTCTTTCTCATCGAACGGCTCAAGATGCGAATCGGATGGTGGCATGAGCAGATCTTCATCATCCGATGTGATTCGATCCCACATCTCGCTGTCTTCGACCGATCCCGGTTCGATGGCAAAGCCGATTGCTCCTTCGTCGCCATCGGGTTGGTCAAGTCGCAGGCCGGATTCCCGTGAGCCTTCGTCCGGGCCGTGACAAGCGAAACAGCGTTTTGAAAGCAAGGGCCGAATGTCGCGATTGAACGAAACCTCTTCCGCCCCGACATCGGCTGAACTGCACACGAATGCCGCAGTTGTGATGCAAATTGAGAGCAACGTTTTGACGTCCATAATCACAAATATTGAAAGTGTTCAAAAACATAGTATCTATTCAGCTATCCCAACTCGACGCGTCAGAACTGACGTTTCATGGTCATACAAGCCCGAAGCGCAAGCGAGGAATAATCACGAGCGACATGAGCTTTCGTTATTCCGTCGCTTGCGTGACGTTAGGTTGCCTCGCATTTCTCATGTGCGTCGCTCGCGTTTTCTCTTTATCCTTCTCCTCTTTATCCCTCGCTTGCGCGTCGGGCTTGTACGGAACGTCAAAACTCAACGTACCGGATTCTGATCATGTGAGCCCAATTCTTAATCATAACTTGATCAAATACTCATGTTTCCCTGCGTTAATCGTTTCACTTTCACGACCATTGGGAAACTCAACCGTCGCCGTCGTGTTCGGTGGAACAACGACCTCCATTTTGAGAGTTTTGCCATTCAACTGCCAACCGCTCGCCGCCGTTCCGTATGCCGTTTCGAGTTCCGCACGAGCCGATGTCAGAGGACCGCCAACCATTGGACGAACGAAAAAGTGTTTGTAGCCCGGATTGGCGGGATCGATGGCAAGCCCGGCCACTCGTTCGTACATCCATTCACCAATCGCACCGTAGGCGTAATGGTTGAACGAATTCATCTTCTGAGGATGAAAGCCCTTTTCGTGAGTGAAACTATCCCAACGTTCCCACATGGTTGTTGCTCCCTGATTGATGGAGAAAAACCAGGACGGATACGTTTCCTTGAACAGTAACGAATACGCAACGTCCGCATGCCCCGCTCGGTCGAGAACCTTGGCAATGTAAGGCGTGCCAAGGAATCCCGTTCGCAAATGGCCATCCGCTTCCTCAATCAGGCGAAGCAAGTTCGCTTCCAGCTTGCTGCGAAGTTCCGTCGGAACGATTTCAAACTCAAGGGCCAGAATGTAGGCCGTCTGAGTCTCGGGCGCGTTCTGAAGTTTGCCATTGGCGTCGAAGTAATGATTGGTGAACGCTTCGTTAACCGATGTTGATTCCTCCGAAAACTTCGCAGCGTCGTCAGATTTTCCAAGCACTTTCGCGGATTCGGCAAGCAGTTTGACGCTGTACGCGTAGAACGCAGAGCCCAGCAGCGGCTGGGGCGTATCGCCTTTGGTTTCTTTGGTGTTGGGTTGCAACCAGTCACCGAAGCCGCCGATTTTGGGGACGACTCCCGCTTTTGATTTGCCGCGATACCAACCGACCAGCGACTGCATCATCTCATAATTCTCTTCCAGAATTTCCGTGTCACCGGTGCGAAGGTAAACCTGCCACGGAACAATGGTTGCCGCGTCCATCCACCCGGGACTGCCCGCGGCCTTTGGGCCTAGAACATTGGGGATGACATGGGGAATCCGGCCATCGTCCAACTGGTCATCTCGCATGGTTCGCAACCAGCTTTTGAAGAACGCATGACTGTCGTAGTTAAACATCGCGGTTGAGCAAAATGCTTGAGCATCGCCTGTCCAGCCAAGCCGTTCGTCTCGCTGCGGACAATCCGTCGGCACTTCCAAGAAGTTTCCGCGCTGCCCCCACGTGATATTTTTTTGCAAGCGATTGAGTTTGTCGTGTGACGAATCGAAGGAACCAATTTGGGGAATATCGGAGTGTAAAACGAGCCCCGTCAACCAGTCTTTGGACGGTTTTGAGTCTTTGGGGATGCCAGTCAATTCAACATAGCGAAACCCGTGAAAGGTAAACGTCGGCTGCCATTGGAATGTTCCAGTTTTGCTGGCGGTGTAAAGGTTGGTTGACTTGGCCGAACGATAGTTCTCGGTGTAGATATTGTCGTCGGGGCTGAGCATTTCCGCAAAACGCATCTTGATTGTTTCGCCTTCGACGCCGGGCATCTTCAGCGCAATCCACCCCACCATGTTCTGGCCCAAATCAAAGACGAAGTGTCCGGGTGTGGGTTCGGTGATCGCAACCGGTTTTACTTCTTCTGTGATTCGAACCGCCGCAAAGCGTTTGGGTTGAAGCGGAACGCCTCCAAGATCTGCGTTGGCCGAAACGTTCTTCCAAGTGGAATCGTCAAATCCTGCCTTGCTCCAATCCGGAATCTCCATCCGAGCATCGTAAGTTTCGCCGTCGTAAATACTCGACATGCGAATCGGTCCTTGGTCAGTCGACTTCCATTGATCATCAGAAGCAATCGTTTGCGTCGTTCCATCGGCAAGTTCGATCTCCAGCTGAACCAGCAGTTCAGGCTGGCGTCCCAGTCGAGTTTCGTCTCGCTTCCAACCCAGTCGTCCCGCGAACCAGCCTGTTCCCAGCACCGCACCGATCGAATTTTCGCCGTCCGAAAGCTGTTCGGTCACATCGTAGGTCAGTGTTTCGATTTGGTCACTGTAGGTAGTCCAGCCGGGCGTGAACGTGTCGGTGCTAATGCGATTGCCGTTGACATGAAGCTCAAACAAGCCTTTGGCCGTCACGTAAACCCGAGCCCGTTTGATTGGTGAATCAATCGAGAATTCACGACGTAGCCATGAAACGGGTTCTTTTTCGGAATCGATATCTTCCGCGGGCCGAATCCAATTGGCCTTCCAATCTTCGGCTGACAATAAACCCAACTCGAATGAACCAGGCTCGCTCCAACCAGCTGCGACTCCGTCCTGATCTTTATAGTCGACTCGCCACGTCACCTGTTGGCAAGATGAAAGCGGCTCTCCCTTGTAAGGAACGAAGACCGATTGATCGGATTCGACCCAACCGCTGTCCCACAGCACGTCTTCGCCTTTGACCTCGATTCGGTAAGCCGACTGTTTCGCAACACCTTTGGGCAGCTTCCACGACAACGCGGGAGTGGCGTCGTGAAAGCCAACCGGATTACTGAACCCTTCACCCACGGTCAGGGAATGAGCGGGGGCTCCTGCTTCAGCAAATCCTCCGAAGAAGAGCGAGCCCAGTGGAAAGAGCAACGAAAAAATAAGTTTTTGTGACATGGGATTATTGGTTTCGTGTAGTGTTGGTATTTAGCGGCCTGGTAGGTGGTAAAATGATACGGCTTCGTGAACGCCATCGAGGATACGCGCCCGGCCGACACAGGTCGTGCAGGTTTTCGATTTGTTAAAACGGGCCAACGGCCCATTCCTTGGTCAGCCTGGGGCATCGCCCCAGGAAAGATATGTCCAGTCAATGGCGGGCCGAAGGTCCAATCCTAAACCTGCATCGGTTAGGGCTTGGCCGTTGGCCCGAACTTTCAAATGGGTTTCAATCCCCAAGGCGTTGCCTTGGGCTGACATATGGCTGGACCTTCGGCCCGACGACACCGCCGGAAATTCAAAAGCCAAACCGCAGGGAAGTTTCATGTGACGGCGTTCGCGAGGAATTGTCCTTTCAATCAATGGATTCACTTCACAATGAAACGATAAAGCCCTGAGCCAACATTCAACCGCCGCCACGAGTGATTTTTACTGGTAATCGGGTCGGTTTTATTCTCAAGTTCAATGGCTTGATCGCTTTCTTTGACTTCTTGTGTTTCTGAGCAAGGGATGAACACGGTCGCCGTCGAGTTCGGCGGCACCTCAATCTCCCAAACGAATGTATCGGCTTCGTTCTTCCAATCGCTGCGGATCTTTCCATACGGCGATTCAATCGTGGCGTTGGTCCAATCAAGTTGATCCGTCAAATGCGGCTTCAACACAAAATGCTGGTACCCCGGTTTCTGTGGGTCCGGTTGAATGCCTCCTAGTGACTCGTGCATGAACGCCGCGAATCCACCATTCATCGGATGATTGAACGAGTTGCTGTACCTGACTTTTTTCCATTCGAACCGACGCTCGGGCCACGTCGACAAACCGCAGCTTAAAACGTAGCCGGGGCTGGGAAAAGTGGTGTCAGTCAGCATTTTATACGCCAGTTCGTCCTGCCCATGTTCAGCCAGCACGCTGTATAGATGTCGCTGTCCGTGGATGCCGCACGAATGATGCCCGTCGTGTCGTTCATTGATGTCGTGTACCAATGCTTCGACCCGACTTTCGACATCCGCTGATTCGACCAAGCCGAGGTTCAGTGCCATGACCGTGGCAGTTTGGCTGCCGTAGTGTTTAAGATCCGAGTTCTCGATTTCCTTCAGGTACACTTTATTGAAAGCAGCTTTGATTTCTTCGGCTTCTTTTTGGCATTGTCGGCCAAACATTTGGTCATCCAAAACGTCAGCCATCGCGCCGGCGATCTTAAGCGCCTGATAGTAAAACGCGGTTCCCGAAACAAAAGGATGGCACTCCATGAATTCAGGAGCCTTGCGACGATCCCAGCGGGGCGGACACCAATCGCCCAACCCGTTGTCGATCACGCCGTCTTCATTTTTATAAGTGCGAAAAAACGAAATGAAATCTTTGACGTGCTCGTAGTGCGGTTCAAATGACTGAGCATCTCCAGTGTGAAGGTACATCCGCCACGGCAGAATCAAATAGGCAACTCCCCAATCAATACTGCCCAGCCGTGCCGAACGCTTGCCGGGTGCAACAAAGGTTGGAATGCCTTTCAGTCCTTTGGGAACCTTTGATTTTCGTTCTCCGATCTTGAAAGTGCCACTGCCATCGTTGAATCTCTTGATCAGGCTGTCTTGGATGTCGCGATTGTACTTCGCGTAAAATCGGAAGATGTCATAGTTGTACAGACACAAATCCGCGGTCGCGTGGGCATCACCCAGCCAACCGCATTTTTCTCGGTGCGGACAGTCTTCCGGCAACGAGTGAACGTTGCCCTCCATGCTCAACAGACTGGCTTTGTATTGTTGATTCAACAGTTCGTGCGAGCAGGAGAAATCGCCCGTTTTCTCAATCGCGCTTCGAACAAACACGGCTTGGACGCTGTCAGGATCCGGGGCTTTCGTCAAACCACTGATCTCAACGTACTGAAAACCGGTATACGTAAAACGCGGAGCCCACGATTCCTCCTCACCGCCTTTGCAAACGTAAAACAACTCGTGCGGCCGTCCCGGTGCACCACCATAGGTCACCTGGTCGGCTCGCGGAGGGTCCTTCGTAACAACCTCAGCCGGGAACATTTTGATAACATCGCCCGCTTTCTGATTGACGGTGATCTCAACCCAGCCTGCGATGTTCTTGCCGAAGTCGAACAACCACGTTCCGGGAGCAACCTTTCTGACTTCGACCGGCTTGAGTCGTTCGACCTCCTTGATCGGTGGAATCAACTGAGCCCGAAGCTGTTCATCCGGGCACGGCGAGGGAACTTCGACAGCGGCTTGCCACGTTGAATCGTCCAGTTCAGCTTCGGACCAGCCCGGAATCTCCAAACGTGCGTCGTAGCTTTCGCCCCAATAAACGTTGTCGAAAACGATCGGGCTGGGCGTCGCTTTCCAAGTGGTGTCGGTTCCAAATTCCTGCGTCGTTCCATCGGAGTACTCGACAAACAACTTGACTCGAACACTGGGCTGGCCATAGCCGAACTTGGTCATGAAGCCGAGATCCTGGCCATAGAATCCGTTGCCCAGCCAAACGCCCAGAGCGTTGGTGCCCTCGGCAAGTGAGTCGGTGACATCGTGCACCACATACAGCGTGTGTTTTTCGTAGTTGGTCTGGCCGGGATCGAGAACATGATCCCCGATCTTTTTTCCGTTGATGTAGAACTCGGAATAACCAATCCCGCTGATGTAGGCCATGGCTTTGCGAACAGACTTGCCGACAACGATTTCTTTCCGAAGTAGCGGAGAGGTATGAGATTGCAATTCCTTTTTCAGTTGCACGTGTTCGCGGCTGGCAAGTTCGTGATCGCGTTCCTTTTCCCTCAAGCCAATCCACTTTGATCCGGACCAGTCGGAAGGGTCGAGCAAAGCCATTTTCCACTTGGCCGAATCTGACCAACCGCTTTGATGACCCTGATTGTCCGTGACCCGCACTTTCCAGTAGCAGGCTTGCCGGCTGGACAGCGGTTTGCCCAAGTACGGAACCAGAACAGACTGATCGGATTCGACCTGCCCACTATCCCATAAATCGCCTTGATCATCCGCAAGCAGTTGCGGGTTGCTGGCCACGAGGATGTGGTATGACTGCTGCGTAAGGTGCTTTACATCGGGTTCCGTCGCGCGGATTTTCCAACTGAGCCGTGGCTCGCGGACATCCAACTGAAGCGGATTCTCAAGATGCTCGACCCGAAGATCGTAAACACTGATCGCCTTTGAATTGTCTGCGAGCGCAGGCACGTTCAGCGTCAGCAGCAAGGCCAGTATGTAGATGTTCGTTTTCACGCTGCCTGTTCTTTCCTGCACTCAGTGACCGGACATATTCTTCTCATGATCCTAAGGTTCATTGATCTCAATTTCATCGATCAACGGCGAGTTAGAATCAATCGCCGTCAATCGAATGGTATTGGCGCCTCGCTGCAAAGTAATTGGAACCGACAGGGTTCGCCATTGTTTTCCAGAATTCGCGGTTGGCGGCAAGGAAAGCACTTTTTCCGACGTATCGTTGTTAACACTTAACTGTAACTGCAGCGAGTTTTCTCCCTTGAAGTTGCCACTGTAGCGAATGTTGAGGTTCACGTTCGCCTCGCCACCGTCGTTCTCACGGTACCACTGAACATGAGCTCCTTTTTTCTTCCCAAAATCAACAAACCCTGAACCGTTGTAGTTTTTACCTTCGGTGGAAACACTCGCTTCGAAAAACTCAGCATCTTCGGCTTGCTCGCCACCAAAGTCCGTGTCCAAGCCGCCGCCCTCCCACAGCAAACCAACATCATCGGCAAAACGCTCGCTCATCAACAGAACTTGCTTGCCGTCGATCGTCACCAGAGCATTCACCGTGGTTCCGGGCTTTGCGTCAAAGCCACCCTCGTAGCGATTTGAATCCGTCGTGGGCGTTGAGCCATCGGTTGTGTAGTAGATTTCCGTTGTCGAGCTCGTTGGATTCCCCCGCAACGCGATCTGCTGAACGTCGATGTGGATTCTTTCCGACGTGGCAAGCTTTTTATCACCAAGGATGGCTCCAGCCACCAGTTGGATGTCACCTGCATCTTTGCCTGACTGAACGTAGGCACGCGTCAAACCAAAAAAGGCGTTCCGATCCGAGGTGCCGTAAAAGGGTTCCACGTCGTTGGGCTTCCCGTTATCCAACGCCTTGATTTTCGCAGGTCCATTGACGTGAAAGAACACTCGGTTTTCGCCATAGGGATAAAACTCGCCTTTCGCGTCGTAAACCGAAGCCCGAACCTGAACGACATCCTTGCCTGATTCCGCCAACGGACGTCCATCGACTGAAAGAGCAATCTTTGCGGGTTCGTCGGCAGTGCGAAACGTCTTCTCCGCCGCCTTTTGACCATCGTTGTAACCAAACGCCGTCAACGTTCCCGGCTCCCAACCGACCATCCACTGACATTGCATTTCTTGCCACTTGATGCCGGGTTTTTGTTTGCCAAGCGATTTCCCGTTCAGGAAAAGTTCCACTTCATCGCAATTGGAATAAACCCAAATCGGGATTTCGGTTCCGGGCTTCATGATCGGATGAGTCCAATGCGGCAGCACGTGAACCATCGGCTCGGTCGTCCACTGACTTTGATAAAGGTAGTAAAGGTCCTTTTCAAAATTCGCCAGATCGCACGTCCCGCCGGAGAACAATTTGAACGGCCAAGCACCGCTGGCCAGCCCCGCTTCGCCCAGATAGTCGTGCCCTGTCCAGCGATACATGCCCGCGTTGTTGGGATAGTCACGAATCTGAGCGATGGCTCGACGAGCCGGCGAACGCACCGTCGCGTTGTCGTAGCTGGATTTATAAAACTGTTTTCGATTCGATCGATGTGCGTTGTCGGTCCAATCGACGGTGAAAATTTCTTCTTCGGTCAGATCGGGAATATCGGTCGCAACGCTGATCTTTCCGTCGCGGTACCATGTCTGAGTCCGATAGTAGCCGCGCGTCTGCCAAGTGTGCGTGTTTTCAGTACCGATGAACACTCGGTCCTTTGGCATGTTGTTTTCAAACCAACCGTTGCCTTCACTGCCGCCATTCATTCCCAGAATGTCCATGAACTGTTCTTCGGAACTTCCGGACGTCACAGGGCGAGTTGGATCAACCTCGTGACATCTCGCTACCAAGTCCTTGCCGATCTCTCCGTGCGTCTCATTGCCGACACTCCACAGGAAAACGCAGGGATGGTTGCGGTCGCGTTCGATCCAGTCGGTCAGATCGCGCTCCCACCACTTGGCAAATGCCTGAGCCCCATAGTCAGCCCGAGCCTTCTTACCCCAGCCGTCCACGAACTCGTCCATGACGATCATGCCCAGCTCGTCACAGATATCGTAAAACTCGGGCGTGTGTGGATTGTGGGCAGTACGGATTGAGTTACAACCCATTGCTTTCATTTGCTCGACGCGGAAGCGAATGATCTTCTCCGGAACCGCCGCGCCAAACGCTCCACCATGCTGATGCTGACAGACGCCCCGCAATTTGACGACTTTGCCATTAAGCAACATTCCTTTGCCCGGAATCCATTCGATGTCGCGCACGCCAAAACGAGTTTCGACTCGATCCAGCACCTTGCCGTCGTACATCACTTCGCTGACGGCGCGATAAAGGTAAGGATTGTCGGGAGACCATCGATTGGGATTTGAGATTTCCAGAGTCTGAGCCGCGGATTCAGTTTCGCCGCCTTTGACCGACAGCGCCGACTGCGTCGAGGCAACTGGTTTCCCGGCGGAATCCAAAAGGGTCGTTTTGATGGAACAGTCTCTTGCCGAATCAGAGTGATTCGCAACCCGCGTATCAATCATCACCGACGAACCTTTGGTACGAAGCCAGACACCTGACGTTGGAATATGAAGCGGTTCGCGTACCTTGATCCATGTGTGAGCGTAAATTCCCGAACCGGTGTACCAGCGAGCCGCGTGCTGTTGGGAATTGTCAACTCGAACTGCGACGGTCATCGAATCGTCGGCGTTAACAATGTCGCTGATGTCGTATTCGAACGAGATCCAACCATAAGGCCGCATACCCAGCTTTTTCCCATTGACCCAGACGGTGCTGTTGCGGAACACGCCATCGAACCGAATCGCAACGTGCTTTCCTTTCCAGGTTGCCGGAACATCGATCGTCTTCCGATACCAGCCAACGCCTGTCGGAAGGTACCCGCACCGATCGGTTGTCTTGTGTTTTCGATCGAACTTCCCTTCCACGGACCAATCGTGCGGCACATCCAGTTCACGCCAGTTGGCATCCGAAAACGAAACCTGCTGAGCGTTTTTGATGTCCTTCTGGATGAACCTCCAGTCCTCGTCAAAGTTGATCTGATCGGCGGAACAAATCCCGGCAAAGAGAACCAATCCCGCAAAGAGGGCTTTGGAAGCTAACCCAAAGCTTCTTAACCCGACGCTTAATATGAAACTGCGTCCGCAATCATAACCCGACGCGTCAGCGAGGGATCGGTCCCTCACTAACGTTTCGGGTTGTGATTTTCCTGGTGAGCATTGAGCTAGTTTCTTACTCATTCCCGACCTTTCGTGGTTGATTTGACCGTCTTGATCTTTTCGCGATCAACATAGGTGACCGGTTGCCATCCTTTTGGTAGACGTCCTTGAGGTTTCACCTGAATGGCATCTTCGGGAATCTGCGCGTCATCACTTTTGATCAGAGGCAGATCGTCAGGCAGTCGCTTCAGGAAAAAGTCCTTGAACTGAATCTTCATCGGCGGCCCCACGTGTACCTGCACGGCAAGGACTCCTGCGAGAGAACGACCTGCTTCGTCCAGATCGATCGCGTCCACTGTTTGGTGACCGTCGATCCAGTGTTTCAAGTGGTTGCCTTGAGCCAATACCCGATAATGATGCCACTGATTCGATTCGAACTTCTTGACCGGGGAAGCATCAGTGATCCAGGGCTGCCCTTCGGTGTCGATGATGATTCTTTTGCCGTGCCTGCCGAGGATCCGACGGCCCATCTCTTCATACAGCATCCCGTTAAACGCCGGATTTTTCGCCACAATATCGCACTGGTATCCCGACAAACGAAACGGTCCCAAATCGGGCCGCAACTTGCTTCGATACTGCAAGCCACTGTTTCCCCCTTCGCTGACTCGGACCATCACTCGAAGATCGAAGTTCCTCAAATCTTCACCCTGCCAGACGATAAATCGATTGGATTTCAACGTGCCGTCGGCAACACCCGTCAGCGCGCCGTCCTCCACCGTCCAGTCATCGCTGCCTTTCCAGCCTTTCAGGTCGACGCCATTGAAGACTTTCTCAAATCCTTCAGGTATTGAGGTGTCCGTAACCGTGTCGCGTTCAGAAATTTGAATTGCTGATTGAGGCAGAGGCTTCAACTTGCCAATGTGCAACCGCACCGGTCCACCAAGCCCTGAATAATCCAGCGGCGAATCCGGTTTGGGAGCCGCATAGGTCCAGGTCTTCTGTTTGTTTTTAGGCAGCGAAGCATCGTACGCCAGTCGATTGTGCCACGTGTTGGTGACGGCGACGGTCAAACGATTCTCGCCCGGTCGAACCTGGTCGGTAATGTCCACTCGATAAGGAGCCGCCCAGATCGTTCCGGCGTCGGTTCCGTTGATGCTTACTTCCGCGATCACGCCCACACGGCCAAGATCCAACAACACGCGATCACCGGGGTCCAGTTCAACCAGCGAGAACGTCGTTTCATAAGTCGCGGTTCCCGAAAAATGACGCGTCGCAACATCGTCAAACTGCGACCACGGCTGAGCACCTTTCAGCGCGACGTATTCTTGAGTGTCCCAGCCGGAGGGAAATGAAATCGTCCAGTCACCGTTCAGCGGTATCGATTTCGTGCCCGCAACCTCGATGGACGTCTGTTGATCCTGCGCATCGGTAAACCTGTACGCTCCGTCACGCCATGCAATAAACTGTTGGCCTTCGTCGGAAAAGGTAATCGCGGGCGGCTGAGGTTCGACCCATGGCTGAATATCGGCGTCCATGTTCAAGCCGTACTTCGGGTAAGGCTGAGCGGTGTCGACGCATTTTTCGTTGGTCGCATCCAACAAGACGTCTTCATCAAAACTCACCTGCCGGATAGCGGTCGCCGACCCAGCTGTTCCGTCAGGGCGAAAGACGACAAACATCGACCCATTGGCCGGAAGCTGAATGGGAATGCTCGTGCCAAC
The DNA here is from genome assembly GCA_964468915.1 of uncultured Pirellulaceae bacterium. GTDB lineage: Bacteria > Planctomycetota > Planctomycetia > Pirellulales > Pirellulaceae > Mariniblastus. The sequence goes on along the minus strand of CAYXWX010000034.1, from coordinate 20,307 downwards.
ATCAGTTGTTTGATAAACGGCGACCGATTTCCTGGTGCCATCAAGCGGGTTCCAGAACTCCGGTTTTCCCTTGGCACGGAAATGCAGATTCGCATTCAACGCTCGCAGGCGATCGCCAATCACCAGATAGACATCCGCATCACCAACACGACGATGGCACCACCTCGCGGACAAGATCCCGGATACGTCCGGCTCGATTTCAAGGCGAGCCAATTGCTCCTTTAACTTGCCGCCCCACAGCAAACGACCTTTCCCGATCTTCTGATCTCCACTTTCGGCAGCGGGATCGCCCCAGAGTTCGGCAACGAGTGATTCAAACGTTTGATCGGCTTCCTGGCCACCGCTCAACGATGGATTCAGGTCTGGAGCTCCGCCAATGACGATAGCTCCAGCATGAAGAAGCTCCTTGATTCGGCCCAGCGTCTCAGGCGTCAGCCGCCGACACTGCTCGGGTGCCAACCATAACACGCGCCAGCGAGTATCTTCTGGCGTCACCAGATACCCGTAGTGGTCCACGTTCACGCGATTGAGCAATGCGTCTGCGTTTACATAGTCAAAATGGTAACCTTCGGGAAACGGTGTGTCCTGTCGCGGTTTGTGATCAACGTCGTCACCAAGATACCAAAGCACATCGGCGACCGGCGTGCCCTGTTCTAACATGTGCGTACACCGAGCCAGATAATCGTTGAACAGCGGCATGTGCTTCCACCACGTCTGACCGCGCAGAAACGCCGTTCCGATGCGACTGCCGAACGACGTTCCGGGAACCTTGTTTAACGGATTGTGAGTGTACGTGTGGAAAACAACGTGCGTGATTCCAGCTGCGAAACTGCGATCGGCGAAACCTTTCAACGCGAAGGGGTGTTCACGCCAACTCATTGGTGCCGCGGTGAAGGTTTCGGCGGCAACGCGTGGCTTTCCATAAAGATGAGCGGCCGAAGCGGTCGGTGCGATGGGTTTGGTTTCCAGCCCGCCTACGTGAGGGTCATTTGGCTGCCAGACCTCGCACATGGGAATGTCGGCCGATTTGAAGTATTCCAGAATGTCTCCGGGAGAAACGTCGCCAACGGCGGTTTCAAACGACAGATTCAATCCACGTTCGCGACCGAGTTCGGCCATGCGTCCAAAATAATTCTCCACAATCAAATCGCTGATGGTGGCTCGCCAATCGCGCAGAAAGCGTTCGCTGGTCTGATGATCGTCCACGACCCAACCCGCCATCGCCGGCAGCCATGTTCGCAGTTCATAGCCGCGCCGTTGTAAAAATTCTTGCTCCATCGCGGGCGTCCAGGTTTGCGTGTAGCACTCCCAGCTGTCGATCAGCATGCCTTTGAGTCGACCGCCATCGGTCGCTCCGCCCGGCCTGGACAGCCGTCCGATGTATCCAGCAAAATGTTGCTCGGCCCCGGCCGCAGAAAGTTTGTCGCACTCGAAACCCGTTGCCTCAGGTGGCGCGGGTTTGTTCTTAACACCCGTGTTCACGTGGCCAAAACGAACGACCGTCCAATCGCCTGCCGGCGCGTTCCAGGTCAAACGCCCATCGGCATCCGAGTTGCCACTCAAGTCCACAATGGAGTCCCGTTTGATCCATGCATCTGGCGATTGTTTCGGATTTTCCGACCTTTCCAGACTTCGCAATGCGTAACCCGCCTGAGCACGCCAGCCTTGCAATCGAGCCGCGGATGACAAACGCAACTGCGTGATCTCCATCGGTCGATTGTTGTGAAACACGATCCGATACCGTTTTGAAACGGCGTCAGCCACCGCCATGACCACAGGATACTCGGGCTGTCGATCCTGCCACGTGCCACGCGGAACTTCATGACGGATCAGTTCCGTCCATTCGTCTCCCTTTGGCACGCAAACAGCAATTTCAGAATCCGGATCGAAGCTGACTCGCTTCATCAAGTGTTCAATCGGAGGCAGTTCGATCGATCGCAGGGTCGTCGGCCGGTCGAATGCAAACTCAACCCAAGCGGCTTCTTCGCGTACTGGGATTTGAATTTTTACGTCTTTGCCATCGAGCCACTCAGACCACGCATTGTTTTCGGGAAAGCTGCGAACCTTGACGGGCTTCAACCACTGGCCATCGTCACCGGCGGGTGTTGGAAAGGCCAACACTGCAATGTCGCGATAGTCACGCCACGGTTCGTTGCTGGGTTGCGGTTGGTCAAGAGAGATCGAAACGCGTCGACCGCCAACAATATTCGCACGACTGTAAACCAAGTGCCGCATGGCCTTGTCGGGCGTGATCCACGGGCCACCCGACATCGCCCAGCCGGGGCAATTCTGCATGGTGAAATTCAGCCCCAACCGAGCAGCCTCGTTGGCGACATGAGAAATCAGTGAATCCCAAGTCGCGCTGAGCGTTTGGATTTGCGGTTTGACTCCCGGCCACGCGCGGCCTCGACCGTGAAACAACTGAATGCCGCTGATGCCGGCATCACGGACCGCCTTCAAGTCAGTCGTCAGTGCTTCTTGGTTGACGTTTCCGCCGATCAGATGAAACCACGTTTCCGGATAACAATCACGTGGCGGGCTTTCAAAGGCCTCCGCAAGCTTCGGTTTTTTGTGTTCGCCGACCGGTTGCCCAAACGCAGCGGAGCCAAAGGTTGCGAGTAATCCTGCCCCCAGAACGCATCGCAGAAATTGTTTCTTCAGGTTTCTCAATGAACTACTCTGAAACGAAGTTACAACCTAAACCACTGAGATCTTACACTCAGCTTTCCAACCGGATTCCTTGGAGATCGGAATGATGACGGGAACCGCCTCCATTCCCGGAACCATGTTGAAGACTCGCCCTTTTTCGGTTTCCATGATCGACAGTGGCGCGTTAGACTCCACGCACACGGTCCCACCCGGCTTGGCGACACAGATTTTATCAGCCGATTCCTGCATGACTTGCTCGCCCGATGGCGAAATGATGGGCACGATCAGCGACGATGAATGGTCTGGCTGAGAGCCATCGACCGGAGCCGCCGAAATCGTGACCGAGCTTTCATCGAACACGTACTTCAGAACAAATTCGTTACCGCCGCCAGGTGTGGGATTCCGATCCTCGTCCTGCAGGGATGTCTTGATGTCAAAGATGATCTTTCCGTCGTCCGTAAAGCTGACATCCGCTTTCAGGTCATGAAGATTCGTGTACCACTTGCCATCGACGCGAGATTCGACTCGGGTCGTTAACGGAAAATCATCGGCAGGCTGAGGCTGCATATTGCGGTATTCAACCAGGATGTACCTTGCCATGCTGGACGCCAGCAAAGGCCCGACCTTTTCGTGATACAGCATTGACAACGAGCCGCCGGTCGGCTGTTGAATGTGATCGGCCGATTTTGTTTTATAGATTGAATCGTACGCGGAGACCGTTGCTCGCCACGGGCCTCTGGCCGCCAGCCAGACGTCGAGTTCCGGAAAGTGCTTGACGCCATCAGCAGACTGTCGGGGCAGTGGAGCCGGTTTTTCAACTTTTGGGATTGAGTGAAGTCTGTCCTGAACCAGCGCCATCACTTTGGCATGCGCAAACGTGTGATGAATGCACGGTTTAATGCCATGAGAAACATAGTGCGGCCCGCCATGCAACAGGCCATCGCTGGTGCATTGCTGCAAAAGTTGAGCGTTTTTCAGTGCAGCCGTTGCAAACGCTGGATTGCGATCGGCCAGAAAACTGAAGGCAGGCTGGCAACCATCCGAAGTGCGACTGCCCCAATACGTCCACTTGGCAGATCGAGTGCCCCAACTGTTGTCCCAGGCACCGTCAGGAAGCATAAAATGCAAATGCCCCGTCAGCGATTCCGTGACCAGTTTCATTAAGTCGTCATCCTTTGCCGCCAACGCATACAACGCGACTCCGTTGAGCGATTCCTCAACGTTGTAACCAAGATCAACCGGCAACAGCCCACGTCCGCTGCGATTGTTGTTAGGCTTCCCTTCACCCCACAGCAACTTGTTGGGCTCGGTGAAAAACTCTTTCGCCCTCGCTGCAAACTGTTCGCTCCGCTCCGTGTATTTCGACTTGTTCAGAACCTCGCCAAAAAGGTGAAAACCGTAAAGTGCGGTCATGCCGTAATTGAGGTTCGTGAAGTCGATTTCTTTGAAATCGGTCCATAAGTAACCGCCCGCAGCACGGTCAAGTCGCTCCATCCACGCCGTACGCATATCGTCTGCGAGCACTTCCCCGTGGTAATGAAGGGCTTCGGCCAGAGCGATCGCACCGAAGATCGTGGTTCCCCGCCATGACTTGGGATTCATGTCGTTGGACCAACTGCCGTCAGGCTGACTGACGTTGTTCTCGGCCCATTGATAGACATTGATCGCGGCATCAACATATTTTTGATCACCCCCGACATGTCCCATGTGCAGGAACGGATACAACGCGTCGGCGCACCGTCCGTGAATGCGGCCAGTGCCCGGACAACTTAATGCACCGTGGCGATCCGGATTCCCCGGTTCCGAAATCTGGCGACGAAGCATTCCATCGCACCAATCGACCAGCAGCTGTTTGGTCAGGCGAGCAAACTCGCCTTGCTCCGACGGCTCCGAGTCAAACATCGCCGCATTGAGCAAGGAACCGTTCGGAAATAAAGAAAACCCTACGCAGCCAGTTGACACTGCGGTGATGAAAGTCCTGCGTTTCACAATTTACTCTTCTTGGGCGCAACGAGAGATGGATGAAAGTTTGGTGGAATCTTCCCAGCCGCTGAACAACCTGTAAAGTGTCTTCGCTTACCCATCATGAACAGAGGGGCCAGGCAGATGGGAGACGGCCGGAACACTTCATTTGACATTTTGACGAGTCGACAAATTGGCGGTACTGGGCTTTCTCAGTTTCTGGGTGAAAATCGATTGCCCATTTACGACAGAGGGCGTGTTGGATGGCCTGTTTCCGTCGCTATTTGCGAGGGACCCACGTTTCGGGAGCGTCCAGCATCAGCGGTTCGTGAAACACCGTCAGTTGATCGCCTTGTTCTTCGATCCACGATTCCAACTGAGTGAACAGTTCGCTTCGAATATCCGCGTGATTCGAATTTTCTGCGAGGTTGGTTAGCTCATTGGGATCATTCTGCAAATCGAATAGCTCGAATTCCGGTCGACCATGATGGCGTGCCACCACTTCCGCCGCATGAGGATCCGTTTTCGCAAGTTCTTTCCATTGCTTGAAGTAGTCGCCGCAGTTCTCACGTAGCAACAGATCGATATGTGTGGTGAACGCAAATTCCGGATGCGGATTCCAAATCAATTTATATCGTTCCGTGCGGATTGACCGACTGAGGAACACGTTCATTTTTCGATCGCCACTATGTGTGGTGAAGATTTGATCGCGATGAGAATCCGATTCGCCGTCAAGCACGTCTTTGAATGACTGGCCGTCCAGGACCGATGGAACTTCGCCGCCAGCTAATTCAATCAGCGTTGGTAGAATATCGACCCAACTGACCATCGCGTCGGTTCGCACACCTGATTGAATTTTTCCGGGCCAGCTCACGATCAATGGAACATGGATTCCTTCGTCGTAAAGCGTCCACTTGCCAAACGGAAACTGAGCACCGTGGTCGCTACTGAAGACAAACAACTTGTCCTTCGACATGTGATGGTCTGTCAGTTGACGCAACTCGGCAAGGTAAGCATCCAGATTGATCACTTCTTGAAGATATCGTGTCCGCTGGTAACGGGTTCGAGGCGTGTCCAGGAACTTGGGAGGCAGCTTCAGCGAATCGGGATCCAATGTCGATGCGCTGGTCCACGGCACGTGAGGGTCGGCGACACCAACAAACAAGGCAAGTGGGCGACTGTCTTTGCGAGATTCAAGAAAGTTTCTGACCGATTCTCGAACGTCTGGAATTTCCTGCCTGCGATCGTAAACATCGAAGTGGTAGTTCGAAACGCTTTTTTGATGAGCAACCTTACCAAACGCCGCCGTTTGATACCCCAGGTCTTTCAGCACTTTCGGCAATCGAAAAACATCGGCTCGCGGATAGCTGTGATTCTCTTCCGCTCCGTTTCGCGCCGGCATCAATCCCGTCAACAGCGCCGCGCGGCTGACTGCACACGAGGGGCTGGCGACGAAGGCTCGATTGAACGTCATTCCTTCGGTCGCGAGCTGGTTAATGGCCGGTGTTTGGATGTCGTTCCCACCGAACAGCGACAGGTCTCGGGTCGACAGATCGTCGGCGAGGTAAACCACGATATCCGGCGGCCGAGTTTCCGAATCGCCTGAGGTTTCGGCGCCCGTTGAACGACCGCCAAGGGTCAATGCTGTGAACGCGGCTACTTGCAGCGCAAAAACGATAACTCGTTTCATTTGTGTGCTTTGGCAAAACTGCTAAAAGGGTTACTCAACTTCGTACTCGACAGAACCGTCAACAGGATCGGTCACCACCCAACGGTCACCTTGTCGGGTTGCCTGCACCGGTTCGCCATTTGCGAGAACTCGGCTGCTTCCCTCAGTTGCGGGCAGTTCGATTCGAGCCTTCATTCCGTCGGGCAACGCGAGTTGCAATTGGAAGGACGATTCATTTTTCCAGTCGATTGAAACGGGGCCAAGCGGAGTCGGGACTTTGCCGCGAGCAAACTTCAGACCTGCGGGGCAGGGGCGAATGACTGCGGTGCCCCATCCCGGCGATGCAGTTTGGGCGCCCAGCACAAAACGAGGTAACAGGTTTGCCGGAGCTGCTCCCCAGGCATGGTTCCAGTCTTGATTGGCTTTGTACTTCATGCCCCACGCTTCCCAGCTGATTGTGGTGCCGCTATTGACCATGTGCTTCCAACTGCGATCGCCATCAGCCGTAATCAGGTCAATCGCCTTTTCGTCACTGCCGTTATTGAAAAGGCTTTCCATGAAATACTGGGCCGCGTAGACGCTGCACTGCATATCCTTTTGTTGAAGCCATTTCAGCACGCCCTCTTTTCTGTCCTCGGGAACCAAATCAAACGCCAGCGGGAAGAAGTTGGCGTGGATGCTGCTGTGGTCGGTCCCGATTCCATCGCGATAGATGCCGGCTTTATCATCAAACAGTGTTTTTTGAAACGTCTCGCGAGCGAGTTCGGCTCGGGCAAGAAAAGCTGCCGCGTCTTCGTCTTTGCCGACGGCTTTCGCCATTTCTGACATTCGTTCAAGTGCTGCAATATGGAACGCATTCACAACCGTGTTGATCTCGGTGAAGACAAAACCGTCCCGTTCCTTTTTGGGCCAGTCGACAATGTCGTGGCGAATCTGATCGATCTCCGCACTGCGAACCAGACCGTCGTCTGCACTGCGATGGAGAAGTGTTTTCGACTTGAGCGATTCGTAGCGATGTTTCAACCAGTCGTTGTCGCCCGAGTACATCCACTCGGCATACGCCATGAACACCATGTGGGGCGACCATTCGGTGGGCCACGTGCCGTTTTCCATCAACCAGTCGAATGATCGAGCTGCCATCGTGACATCGTCATCCGTGGTGTAATGGCTCAGCTGATTCAGATAAGCATCAGCTTCGTAAGGGATTCGCTCGCGATCGCCATCAACATACACTCCGGCAAAGGTCGTTGCCTTAATGCTGTACTTACACAGATCCCAGATTCGGTTGAGCGTTTCATCCGAGCACTCGAAGGCGCTCGCGTCATCATTCCATGTGCTTGACCATGCCGCGCGTCGGCGGATGAACTCAAACGGATAGTCATCACCAACGCCCTCGATTTCGACCCAGCGAAACGGAATCACCGATTGCCAGTGGTCGGGCACCAGCACCGCGGGCGGATTAGCAGTCGTCAAACCGGCTTGCTGGACATTTCGAGGATCGACAGGAGCAGGAACGACCCAGTTGCCCAGTTCATGTCCACGTCGAATGGTGGTCATTCCATACCGCACCGTTCCCGGCGGTTTCCGGTCGATACGCTTGCCTTTCAGTTTCTCACCGTAGTGAACATTCGCCTTGCCATTCCCTTTGGGCACTTCCATCACGATGTTTCCGAACGCGACTTTCCCAAAATCGATCTGGGTCACATTGTCATCGATTCGCTTGATTGACACAGGTTTCTGGATTGTCAGTTCACAATGTTCCCCTGCGGGTACCTCGGGCAGGTGTTTGATGAAAATATTGCGGAAGCGATACGTCTGTCCTTTCTCACCATGATGTTGAATTCCAATGTAACCATTGGCATCCGTGGCATCGCGGAGCCGAACTGTCCTCACACCATTCACTTCGATCGTGATCAAATCCTGAAGGCAGGTAATCTCAAACCGGTTCCAGCCGTTGCGATTGAGGGCGTTGGCAATGTTCGGTTGAGCAAACAACGCTTGCGATTCTGCCTTGTGTCGAGCAAACTGCTCGGTCGATCGCTTTTCTGTGCTCGGCCAGATCCACTTGCGTCGCCCTTCGTCGTAAAGTCCGCCTGACCAACGACGATCCGAACCATCGCATTCCGCCTGGTAGCCGTAAACTTTTTTCTTTGGAGCGTCGTCGTCGACGTGGCATCGAAACATCACCCCGGAATTGGCTTTCCCTTCAGGCAAGTGAATCTCAACGCTCAGGCGAAAGTCACTAAACTTCTTTTCAGTCACAAGAAAGAACTTCTGGTCCGCCAGCAGATGGATCTCGTCGTCAACTACTTTGGCTTCGCCGTGCGAATACGGGTTTCTCCAACCCGACAAGTCAGTTCCATTGAACAAAGGCGTGTAGCCACGACTTAGCAGCGCGTCAAAACCGGCCTTTCCATTTGACGCGACTGTTGGTTTGAGAATCCCTTCGATGGAAGGCTTCTGAGCAGCGTCCGTAAATCCGGGCAACGTTGCCATCGCCAGAAAGAAAAGAAAGCGAATCAGCATTCGGTGGTTCGAGATTGGCAAACACAAGTCATACGTGGTCATTGGCATCAGTCGCTTCGAGTTGGTTTAAAAAATTGGTTCCCGGTGAATTGATCATAGGGAGGCTGTTCCCATCAGGTCGACCTTCAAAACCACGGTCGATTCGGTTTTCAGTCGAGCGTTCACAGTAGAGCATTGAGGCCATCGCGTTGCATCTTCAGCTTGCGATTGGCTAATACCGGTATTGCAAACCAGTTTTGAAATGTTTGTCAGTTGTTTGATTGTCCCAGATTTGCGATTAAGGCAAAGGCGTCTCCCAGAACGTTCACGGTTCCGTCGCCGTTGATGTCACCCTGACCCCAACTGTTCGCCGAGCCGCCAAGATTGGCAATCAGCGTAAACGCATCGCCCAGCACGTTGACGGTCCCATCAAGATTCACGTCACCGGCAAACGTTCCCGTCTGACCGTTGGAAGTTTCAACCAGCGTTTCGTAGTGCACTGAAAAGTCGTTGACCCCGACAATGCCATCGCCATCAAGATCCAGTGGCTCCAACGAGGCGGTCACGGTCGCTCCGATGTTTCCGTTGTATTGATCCAAGTCCGTCAAATCGACATCGCCATCGCCATCAAAATCACCCAGTTCAAAAGCAGGCCCTGAGATTGCCTGATATGTGATCTGCGGCCTCTGCGATCCTTCGCTGGCATCTCCGGAGGCAATGCTCCAGCGTTGGTTGGTGTTCTGATCCACATTGATTCGCAAAAAGACATAGTCCCCCATGCCCTGGCCTCCGGCATATTGCTCGTTCAGAAAATCAACCAAGCTCTGATTCCCCATTTCCGAGCTCAACACTGACGCGTTGATCGCCATGTTCTGAACCAGAAAATCATTCTCCAGCAAAAACGCATCTGGATCTGGTGTGTTGGTCAGACCGTAATAGTCTGAGTTCAGAATCTCAGGAGTCTCGCGACGACCAATTCCGTACAGGTCACCCCCGACGTTGCCGCTGGTAACCGTTTGGGTCACATACGCCCGAAAACTGGCAGACTGAAACGGAGCGTCGATCGCTCCCAGATTCGGTAACTGAAACACCATCACCGCTGCCCGATCGTAAGGAGCGGTTCCGGTTTGACCGATGTCCAGCCCGCCACTGTTGATGATGAAACCAAGGCCTTCGCCATCCACGGCAAGGTTGTTCTTGTTGAGCCTGAGTGATCCGTCGGTCGGTTGAGACACCATGGCTGTCGTTGCCGTCACGGCGACATTGTCCACCCACAGATCGTGACCACCCGATCCGTCACCCACGCCGCTGGAAAACGTCAACAAAAAGCTGACCGTTCCTCCGGCTTCTAACGTATGATCAGGCAGGTCGGTCAGCCCATGACTGATATCATCATGAGCGTTGTTGTCCCACGCTCCGTCGACCGTCGTGATCTCATCGTCACTGGACGTATAAATCACTCCGTTGGTCAGATCACCCGATGCCACGCTCAGCTGATAAGCTCTGGCGGCCTTATTGCGGAACGCATAGGCGTCAAAGTGAAAGCCGTCCAGATCGATGTCTTCGGTTCCGGTGTTGGTCAGCGTGAAGGTGAGCGTACCGCCGGACGTTGCGTTGGAAAGCTCAAGGTTCTCATTGGTTACGCCATTTCCGCCAACGGTGCTGGCGGTGGGAGATCCGTCAAACGTTCCCCAGCTGCCGTCGGCACTGGCACCACGACCGTCCACAACATGCCAATCGGAACCTTCAGACGTCGTCACCGCAGACGCTGCCACACCGCTGGCCGTGACCGAGGCGTTCGGATTGGCTCCGTTTTCCCACGTATCCCAGCCCGCCACCAGCGAGCCAAAGGATTGCTGAGAGATGGACGTGCTGCGAACAAAACTGTCGGCATCCCCATTGGTAGGGATTCGCGTGCGTCCCTCAAACAACGGCCGCTGCTCGAGCAAAGAAAGCGCAAGGCTGAATAATGAGTTGGTGTAGGAAGTCCCATCGTCAACTGTTTCAGGCAGGTACGAAATATTATCTGCATAAGTGACTGGCAAAATGACAAGTCGATCCGACCGAATCCCGTCCTCGCCGTAACCCAGTTCCTGCCCAAGATTAATCAGCACGCGTCGTGTTGCTGCGTACTGCGTCATTGAATTGTTTGATCGAGGAATCTGTAAAATGGCCTTTTTGTTGGCCGTCGCAGGGTTGGTCAACAAATAGTTTAAGAAGGTGATCTGGTTATTGGTGTTGTTCAGCAAGGAATTGGCACTTGCCTCAATCATGTTGTGATCGAAAACAGGCAATGCCGCCAGTCTTCGAAAGCGCTGCGAGTTATTGGTCGAACGCCAGATCAGTCCAATGTCTTGTCCTCCCAGTAAATCCAGCCGCTCACGCATCAGCTCGATTTCGCGGTCCGTCCACTCCTGCAAGACGCCATCAACCCGCTCGTCATAGATCATGAAGAAGTCGACCGGGTACTCGAAACTGCGAGACGCACGCAAGCGTTGATCCAAATGGTCATCGAGCGCGGGGATCAGATCATCGTCGACGAGGGAGACATCTCGTGAGACTTCCGGGCGAGCGATTCCAACCACCGTCGGACGTGCACTGCTGGCTTGATCAAAAACGGATCGCCACTGAGCATTACTCAACGGTTCCACCTCGTCGCGAGACCGGTTGATATTCAGTCCCTCAAGCAAACTGGCTGTCAGGGCCCAGTCATCCGGATTGATGGCCACTGACGCTTCCATTCTGTGCGTTCCCAGCCAAACCTCGTATCCCATCGCCGGGGTGGATAGCAGGCCAATCGTCAGGAAGATAAGAAATACCTTTGGGCTTATCTCAGCCGATTTGTTCCAAAACTTGATCAAGTTGTTCCCGGATCTTTGCATGACCTTCTTGTTCATTTGATGAAGTCTGCGCCTATTCGTTTCCGGCTTGGTTGTCCAATCAGCATTCTTCACAAAGGAAAGAACTATCTGATTCGCAAAATTCCGGTATCGCAAGCTTTGGTCCATCGAGACACGAACAAAGCCTGATTCAACAGACACCGCACGTTGACGACAAAACTGACGGCGACAATGCAACGTGCTCTCCGAAACGAAGGGCTTTCCACATCCCTTATGATACCGATAAAGGCTTAGCGAGTTCTCATTTCCCCGCTGTCAATTTGCGACATTGTTGATCGTCGTGACAGTTTGTATCGAGAGAGCACGTCCGGAAAACCAACCGACCACGAATACCTCAGATTGGCTTTCCAGAGTCTTCACCTTGCTACTGCTTTGTTCCAACTCGTTTTTAGGGTTGTTACTTGCGGAGGATCTCGCTTTATTTTTTGCTTTTGAGGCTCACGGAATGATGATTCGGTCGGCCAACCGTAATCTTCAGTTGGAACAAAGCACTACCGAACATTTCCCGGCAGGTTCCCGGCCGGCTACAGAGTGGACAAGGCCACGTGCCCATTCTGGACTGACCGAAAACCAAGCAAGTGACTCATGGTTTCGTCCATGGCGGGACGTTCAACGTCAGTCATCGGCGCGTCAAACCGCCGGTAGCCTCAGGTGGCCAACGCATCATTCAAATCGACGTAAATGCGAATCGTCATAATTCAAGTCAAAGCAATTCGCATCATGAGTTATTCGTTCGATTGCCCAAGATTAGCAACCAACGCGAACGCATCGCCCAGCACGTTAACGACCCCATCTGCATTAAAGTCACCCTGACCCCAGCTGATGGCCGAATTCCCGAGATTGGAAACTAACGCAAAAGCGTCGCCCAGCACATTGACTGTACCGTCCAGATTGAGATCACCCGCAAACGTTCCCACCTGACCGTTTGAAGTTTCAACCAGTGTTTCGTAGTGTTGTCTGAAGTCATTGGCCCCCACGATACCGTCACCATCAAGATCAAGTGCCTCCAGCGGCCCAACTGCCGATGCATCAATGTTGCCGTTGTATTGGTCGAGGTCCGACAGATTGACGAATCCGTCTCCGTTAAAGTCACCCAGACGAAATGCAGGACCGGATACCGCAGTAAATCTGATCTGCGGTTTCTGCTCTTCCGATGCAGCATCCCCCGAGGCAATTTTCCACCGCTGAGAAGTATCGGCATCAACATTCAAACGAAGGAAAACGTACTCGCCAGCTCCTGCTCCACCCGCGTACTGAGCATTCAAGAAATCAAGCAGGTTTGCATCTCCAGTTTCCGATGTCGAAGCGGACTGATTGATGGGCATCCCTTCGACAAGAAAGTCGTCCTCCAACAAATCCGCATTGGAATCGGGCGTGTTGGTCAGACCGTAATAGTCCGTATTCAAAATCTCCGGCGCGGCGCGGCGTGCGATGCCGTACAGGTCACCGCCGACGTTTCCGCTGGTGACGGTTTGGGTTAGGTAGGCCTGAAAAGCTGCAGTTTGAAACGGAGCTTCAACCGCACCAAGGTTGGGCAATTGAAAGACCATCACCGCAGCACGATCGAACGGTGCGGTTCCGGTTTGTCCGATTTCAAGTCCGTCGCTGTTCAGGATGAAACCTATTCCCTGTCCGTCGACGACGCCGGTACTTTTGTTAAACCTGAGCGATCCATCGGGTGCCTGGGATACCAATGCTGACGTCCCGGTGATGGCGACATTGTCCACCCACAGATCGTGTCCACCTGAACCGTCTCCCGCGCCGCTGGAGAATGCCAACAGGAAACTGACTGTTCCTCCTGCTTCCAACGTATGATCAGGCAGGTCGGTCAGCCCATGACTGATATCATCATGAGCGTTGTTGTCCCACGCACCGTTGACGGTGGTGATCTCATCGTCGGTCGATGTGTAAATCACCGCGTTGGTCAGATCGCCCGATACCACGCTCAATTCATACGCACGCGCAGCTTTGTTGCGAAACGCATAAGCGTCGAAGTGAAAGCCGTCCAGATCAATGTCGCTTGGACCATTATTAGTCAGCGTAAACGTGATCGTACCGCCAGTCGTCGCATTGGAAAGCTCAAGGTTCTCGTTGGTCACTCCATCACCGGCAACCGTGCTTGCCGCAGGAGGACCGGCAAACGTTCCCCAGTCTCCATCCGCACTCGCACCGCGGCCATCGGTCACGTTCCAGCTGGTTCCTTCGGAAGTCGTCACCGCGTTGCCCGTGACACCGACGGCCGTGATCGAGGCAATTGGATTGGAGGCATCGGTCCATGTGTCCCAGCCAGCCACGAGGCTGCCAAACAAACTTGCAGGTTCTGGGACCACGGTTTGAAACTCCAGCACACGCAGCGCAACGCCGGTTGGGTTGTTGGGTGACGTGCTGGTCGCTCGGTCCTGAATATAAACTGACAGAACTCCGTCGTTGAAAAGACGTTTCAGGTCCAGCTGAGGCGTTCCCGCGTAGTCGCGTGAGTTGTCGCGATAAAGGATCTGCCAGTCCGCGTATTCGCCATTGATCTTCTGAGACCCCGCGATGACGAGGTCACGATTCTGCACATACAGACCGTAAAGATTACCGCTGCTGTCAACGCCAAGTCTTGGACGAGACCCCACCGCGATATTGCCCGGGAAAACGTTCGTTTCCCAAATGCCGGTCACTGGGTTGCGGTAATAATGGTGATAGTCAGAGCCTGATGTGTCGCTGAACGGAGAATCGTTGTAGGTGGGGCCGACGGGCCGATGGAACATCAGTGCATGAACGCCACCATCCGCATCAACCACTTGACCTTGCTGATTAAGCACTGCCTGACGGCGATCGAGGTTGACCACTTCAACGTTTGAGTTCAGCGTGATCGGAGAACTGTTGGTTCCAACCTGTTGATTGTTTGTGTTTCGCCACGTCGCGCCGTTGTCATCGCTGTAGGCGTACATGATGTCGTGGTTTCCATCTTGAGTCCGTTCACGCCACGTCCATGTGGTGTGCAACCTTCCGAACGGGTCGGCGTGGAAGCCATTGTGATAAGAGTTGCGGCCATTCGACGGATTGTTGTTCACGTCATCGTACACCTGCCCCGTCGATCTTCCTCTGGTCAAAAACCGAGTACCACTCCACTGGCCAGTCTGCGAATTGTAATGGGCGCTTCGATGATCACCGTTGCCACTACCGAAGTCGCGATAGGTAAAAACAAGGTCGTCACCGACGTTGGTAAAACGCGGATAGGTGATTCGAGGGATATTTGGGCCGCCGGGATTCAATGAACGTCGTTCGGCGTTGAAAATTGAACTGTTCCACGGCCCCCCCGCACTGGTTGCGACTCCTGTATTGGTGGTCACGTAACGCAACGGATCCACGTGGTGATCGAACGCGAGGTGAATCCGTCCGTCACCGGAGATGCCCATGGAAATAACGTTGTGCGAGTTCCAATCCTGGTTCCCCACCTCCATATTGAAGCCCGTGTCGATGATTTCCCAGACATTCCCGTTCAAGTCTCGACGCCCGATAAAGATGTCCTGATCAGCCGCCGTGTGATACCAGATCGCGTACTGATACCCTTCATGCGAAAGCAAAACTTCCTGCTGAAACGGACTGCCGTTAATTAAAAAGCTGAAGTTTCCGCTCGTCGCCAACACAAGTGCATCGGTGTCCAGAACTGACTCGCTGAGTGGGAACACTTCAAACTGAGCACGCAGATCGGACGCTTGAGTGCAGCCAATCACAATTGCTAACAGCATGATGAACGGATTGCCACGTCTCACACGCCGGCGGTTGATTTCACCCGCGGGCATTTCGGACGTTTTACGATTAAGTTGGTCATTCATGGCTTGGCTGCGGTTGAAAAGAGGTGAGGTTTGTGGTCTGAGGTAGAAATTACAGGAGAGAAGATTGCGGAGTAGATTAATTCGAGCTTCCATCGGAAGCAGCACTGTTGGATCGTCCAAGGTTCCCAATCAGCAGGAATGCATCGCCGAGGACACTAACCGTTCCGTCTCCGTTCAGATCACCCTGTGACCAGCTTGTGGCCGAGTTTCCCAGATTACTTACCAGCGTAAACGCGTCACTCAAAACGTTGACCGTCCCATCGAGGTTAATGTCGCCTGCAAAAGTACCCGTGATTCCATTGGAGGTTTGAACCATCGTTGTGTAGTGTTCCGAAAAATCATCAGCGCCGACAATGCCGTCAGCGTTAAAATCGAGGTCTTCGAGTTCTCCGGTCGCGCTGTCTCCGACGTGTCCGTTGAATTTGTCCAGATCTGCCACGTCGACATCGCCATCGCCGTCAAAGTCGCCCGGCAACGGCACTAATTGTTCAGTCACGCCCACGTTATCAAGGAACAGATGATGTCCGTTTTGGGGTGAGCCGGCATTTCCTCCTCCACCCGTCAGACTCAATCTGAAAGTCACGGTTCCGTTTGCATCGAGCGTGTAATCGGATAGCTGAGTTAAATCGATCGTCACGTTTCCTTGCAGTGATCCGGTGTTGATGGGTGCGGCACCGGTTGCCACCGTCCCCGGTGTCAAATCGCCTCCGGAGAGAATTTCCAGCCGCCAGTCGTTCGCTGAATTCGGCCTGAAGCCGCCAATATCAAAGTGAAAACCATTCAGTTCCCTATGAATATTATTCGCGTTGTTCAATGTGAAGTCAATAAATCCGTCGAAACCATTGGATAAAGTCACTCCATCAGTAACGCGACTAACAGAAGTTGACGCAGTGGCGGGACCTGCCTCGCCGTACTGCCCGTCGGCACTGGCTCCGTTTGCCGCGGTGACGTTGTTGAAATTGAAAAATATGCCTCCAGCTTCCGGTGTGCCCGTCGCTTGAGCCGTCACTCCGTTTGTCTGTGCCGCATCCCACGTGTCCGGACCATCCTCGCCCCACGTGTCCCAACCTGCGACAAGGTTACTGTAATCCGGTGGCTGCGGAGGGTCCGACAGCGTGAGTACGTTGATCGAAAGCGGTGGAAGCGAGATCGCGCCGGGGGTTGAGCTGACGAGTGTCAACGCGGACTCGGGAAGATCGAAACTTGGAAAGTCATCAACACCGTTAAACTGCAATGCCTGATGTTCGTACATGCCATCGAACGTGAAACCATTGACAGTGACGCTGAACGTGGCACTGACCGGGGATTTGTTGATGGCGAAGATAATCACGTCACCATTTTTGAAAACTGCTTTTGCAGTGACGGCATCCAGCCCCGATACAATCTGGCTGGAGCTGACGGATTCTGGCAGCAACTGACTGTCAAGGAAAACACCTCGAAGAATATCATAGACAGCGCCGCGAGTTGTCTTCACATGTTTGGGATTCGCCGTCTTGTCGTAAATGATCAGTGGATCGTGATTGTGAATCTGAAAATACTCGGCAGACGCAAACAAATCGGGGCGATCGATGATCCCCAGATAGGTATCCGACAGACCAAGCGCACTGATTGCATTGTCGCCCGCGTCGACGCTCCATTCGGACAACCAGATTGGCTTGCTTGGGAACTGAGCCCGAATAGACTCACCCGTTTGTATCATCGTCGTCCGCGCATTGAGTACCTCCCGCAACCCTGCAACCGTTGGCTCGCCGGGCCGAATATACCGGTGAAGTGATACCGCATCGTAGTAGCTCTGGTCAGCGGCCAAGGCAGCGTTCCAAGGGCCGTGGACCGTGCCTCCTGTCCGCCAGGTTACTGGCACAGAAAGTTGAATGCTGGAATCCGTGGCCTTCAATGCTGCGGCATGAGCCTGAGCCACGTTGACATATAGTGCTGGCGTGGCGACCGCGTTGCTGCGTTGATTACGCCAAAACGTTTCATTCCCCAGTTCGATTCGCTCGACCGGAAACCCGTCCGCCCTGCGACTTAATAAACGTGCTACTCCTTTTGACGGGCTGTCATAATTAATGTTCCACGTATGCAGCACATCGAAGTCCAGGAAATCGTGCAGCAATTTGAAACCATCGTATCCGTATCTCAGTTGGGGGACATTTTCTACGGCACCGCGATAGATCGTGTCGTAGTCATCGTAGATCCGACGCCCATCGACTTCCCAGTCGTAATAGTTGGCCCAGACACCGTGTGGGAACCTCAACGCGTACGGAGCCCACGAAATAATCAGCGATTGCCCGTCCGAATCGTTGTAGCCATCAAGGCCATACTGATTTTCGGGGAAGTTGGTATTCAGCCCCAACAATCTGTTGTTAAACGGAGCGGAACTGGAGGTATCGACGCTGACCGAGGCACTTTGCGGTCCCACGTTTGCATACGGATAGTCGACCGCAACGGTAACACTCGCCGGGCATGCAAGAAACAACAAGATTGCGAAAAGTCGAAGTGTCATCGTTTGAGATCTCTATGCAACGTTCGAAAACCAGTTTTGATCTGTCGTCTAATTTGCAGGGCCGGCATTGGAATTTCCAAGGTTTCCGATCAACAGAAACGCATCACCCAAAACGTTGACTGTTCCATCACCATTGAGGTCACCCTGCTGCCAGCTGCTGGCTGAACTGCCAAGATTGCCGATCAACAGGAACGCGTCACCCAGAACGTTGACGGTTCCATCAAGGTTGATGTCCCCTGCATACGTCCCAACTTCGCCGTTCGATGTCTCAACCATACCTTCGTAATGAAGCGCGAAATCATCGGCTCCGACGGTTCCGTCCCCGTTCAAATCCAAATCTTCCAATTGCCCCGTTGCTTCGGCGCCGATGTTTCCGTTGAACTGATCAAGGTCCACGAGGTCGACGTCCCCGTCCGCGTCAAAATCTCCGGGAATACTGTCTCCCGGGATACTGTCACTTGCCAGGGTCACACCGACGTTGTCCAGAAACAAGTGGTGACCGCCTCGCGCAGCGCCCGCGTCTCCGCCGCCGCCAGTGAAGTTGAGCCGAAACGTAACGGTGCCATTGGCATCCAACGTGTTGTCAGCAAGAACCGATAGATCGATCGAAACATCGTCCTGGATCGGCCCGGCATTCACCGACGCGGATCCCGACGCGACCGAACCGGCTGTCAAAGAACCTCCAGATAGAATTTCCAATTCCCAGTCCGTGGCGGCGTTTGGGCGGAAAGCACCCGTATCAAAATGAAAGCCACCCAATGCTCTGGCGCTGCCGGTCGAATCGGTCAGAGTGAAGTCCATAAAGCCATCGAACCCATTCGCCAATGTGACGCCATCGGTCCGAACCGCAACCGAAGTACTCGCCGTCGTCACGCCCGAGCTTCCATACTCTCCGTCGCCGCTGGCTCCATTTTCGACGATGCCGTTGTCAAAATTGATCCACGCGCCACCGGCTTCGTGTGTTCCAACTGCCTGAGCGGTGACTCCATCGGTGTCGGTAGCATTCCACACATCCGGGCCGACCTGACTCCACGTGTCCCATCCTGCAACCAGTTCGCCAAACACAGGATCAACCGGGTCGATGGGATCGATGGGATCGACTGGCTCCCCATAGTCAATATCGGGGTCGACTGAAGCATGGCTGACGAAGATCATCGCTTCGCTCTCGACCTCTTTCGCTCCAACATAAATACCCCATCGAAAAAAAGTGTTTGAATTGTCGGACGGATCGGCGTTGCGAACAAATCGCCCTGTCGTGAACGGAGTGGTCATGTCACCAAAGTAGACTTCGTAGTTGAGTCCATCGTCGCGAATGCGAATATCAAAAGGCTGACCAACGGCATTTTCGATCAAGGTTTCGGTCTTGGGCTGGCCAGGCAACGGACGCCGGTGGGTCACGGAAACTCTTCCGCTTGCGTTCATGTTCAGATGCACCGACCAGTCTTCGTTGTCCTGGTCTTTCGCCTGGAAAATAGATGCATTGATTGGCTTGATGATCGTGTAGCGAGCGACCCACTCATGCCATTCGCCATCGTCAACGTTCCAGCCCGTGTTGGCGTCGAACGCTTCAATGCGAGCAGCCAACGGCCGGCTGTTGCGAACGTTCTCTTCGCCGGGAAAGAGCCGAAAGATCTGCGTCGCTCCATCGGTTTGATACCATCTGCTCCAATTGCCGAACCTGCTTTGGCCTATCGAGGCATTGGCGAGTGTGTGAAGCCTCAGGTCGCCTTGAATGCCAAGATCCCCGAAGAAACCTCCTTCAACCGCCGCATTATCAACGTCAATTACCGTCCCATCGTAACCGTTGGTGATACTGTTCCGAATTTCCTCAAAAGGCGGATTGGTGCCCGGACCTTCGGTGTAAAGTTGTCCGTCAGCAGTTTGCGTACTCCAACAAAGGATCGCAAAAAAACAAAAGATGCTCGTGACTGCCTTTGGCTTAAAATTCATCTTCGAATCCTCGAAATAAAAACACCTGATGTCTCGATCATTGCCTGATGCGTCACACATCACTCGTTTGTTTGTCCCAGATTTGCGATTAAGGCGAAGGCGTCACCCAGAACATTAGCGGTCCCGTCACCGTTGAAGTCGCCCTGGCCCCAACTGTTCGCCGAGCCGCCCAGATTGGCAATCAAAGCAAAAGCATCCCCCAAAACATTGACGGTTCCATCCAGATTCAGATCACCTGCAAACGTTCCCGCCTGACCGTTTGACGTTTCAACCAGCGTTTTGTAATGAGATGCAAAATCGTTGGCGCCCACGATTCCGTCACCATCCAAATCCAAAGCTTCCAGC
>CAYXWX010000033.1:38445-39929 GCA_964468915.1 uncultured Pirellulaceae bacterium | reverse complement strand
AACAACTAACAACCGTCGTGTCCGTAACGCATGCTCACGCGAGCGTGAACATGGCATCCGAAAACCAAGTCGAAACGGAATACAGGCTTGAGCTGGTTCTACAGGACGCTCAAGCGGTCGGGCTTGATCCAAACAGCCTTGCCCTCTGACTTGATCACGCTGCCGGAAACTGAAACCTGCTTGCCCTCAAATCGCATCTCGTACAAGTCGGGCCAGCGAGTGTGGCTGTCTTCGATGATGTAGATGTTGCCGTCGTCATTGATCACGGCCAAGCCCAGTTCGTCGGGGGCTCCAATGGGCGTGATGCCGAACGAGCAACCTGAACAAGCGGTTTCCCCACGGATGCTGATTTCCTGCATGGTTGATGAACGCATGTTGGACGAATGCTTGTCCATCATTTGTGGCGTGTTGTCCGAAGTGAACATGGCTGGAGCGTCGGTGAACATTTTTCGTTCGGCAGCCGAAGGGAAAAGATATCGCAGACCGTTGTGAATCGCGGTGAATTCCAACTTGCCCGGGACGGCTTTGTTCATTTTGACCTGACAGACGATGCAGTTGCCATCGGCGGCGATATCGGCGTCGGCAAACTGATCAGGTGATTCGTCAAACATTTTCTTTTCGCCCGCACCGGGGAACAGGTATAGACGATCTTTGTACAGCGATGAAAACCTGACGTTGCCAGCAACTCGTTTTCCCATTTTGGCGTAACAGGCGATGCAGTCGCCATTAAGTGCTGGCACGAACTTTGTCGGATTGGCGACAAACATGTTCTTGATGTCTTCACTGGGGAAGAAGTAGGTGCGACCGTCGAATGCAGCTGCATGATTCGGGCTGCCAGCAACCCACTCTTTCTTGGCGATGACGCAAACCGGGCAATAACCATCGATTCCGACCGTCGTGTTGTTGGCGACGGCAACTTGTTCAAAGGTTTTGGAGGCGCTACCCATTTCGCTGGATCGCGACTGTTGGTGAGAGCGATTGTAAGACTGAGCATACGACGGCGATGCTGCGAGCATGGCACATCCGATGGCGAGAGCTCCCAGTGCGGTTGGCTGATTGATCTTGAAACACTTCATGGTTTTTTCCTGAAAAAGTAGCTGCAAAAGAAACCAAAACAGATTTTGCATCTGTTTGAGGGTTCGCTGATGTCCAACGGCGTTGGATACGATCCTTTGACGACCTGGCTCAAGGCGTCTTACGGCAGCATTCAGGAAAAGTTGAAAAGGGGTTTTGAGTGTGTAGTAGCCAACAATGCGGTCACACCGATGTCGGATGATCGATGATGTGCTACCACCCTACCTGTTCATGTTTTTTCTGCCATTTGAGAAATTTTGGCAGCTCCGTTAGTGAGGGGTCGGCAGACCCGCGCACAGCGCGAAATGCCAATGGTTAGACATGACACAATACGCCAGAATCCCAGGGCTGACACGCTCCGTTAGTGCGGGGTCGGGAGACCCGCGCACAGCGCGACCCGCGCACAGCGC
>CAYXWX010000033.1:0-38345 GCA_964468915.1 uncultured Pirellulaceae bacterium | reverse complement strand
GACCCGCGCACAGCGCGACCCGCGCACAGCGCATCCGCACAGCGCTTGGCGCATCCGCACAGCGCTTGGCGCAACAGCGATTGGCGCATCCTGTGATGCAATCGCGGTCGGTCAAGCATTCAAAAAAGCAAAATTCAAAGTGTGCGCATTTTGAAAATGAAAGTGCTCTCAAAGATCCGTTTGAGCCACCGTCACCGGGCTGAAAACTGAATCGAACATGGTTTTGTAGTGAAACGCCAGGTTCGCTGCTCGACCACTGCGTCAGCGTGAAAGGTGCTGGAGTCGATACTCTTTCATTCGCGAAAAATGGATTCTTCCTACCGAAACACTTTCTTCAAATCGGACGGGGCCTGAATGCACTCACGCATCGTCGCCAAGTCCGACGATCTCCAGCAGCTTTAGCGCGTTGGTGGTTTCGGCGATGCCTTGTTTCATCCGATAGTCGAAGGTCATCTTCTTTTTGCCGTCGACCTCCGAGAATTGCTCGCTGAAATGAACCGTCTGGCACGCCTCGGCAAGTTCGGGCGTTGTCGCAAGGTCCAGGTCATGAGTTGAAATGGCTCCAATGGCTTCCCGATCAATCAGTTTGCGAACCACTCGGCTGACGGCGATCTGTCGCTCGCGCGAGTTGGTGCCTTGCAGGATTTCATCCAGAAGAAAAAGCATGGTTCGGCCAGAATTTGACTGAAACTCTTTACCCTGATCCACAATCTGTTTCAGTCGTTTCAGCTCGGCCATGAAAAATGACACGCCTTCAGCCAGTGAGTCCGCAATTCGCATGCTCGTTTCAATGTGAACCGGCGAGAGCGTCAGTGAATGCGCACAGATAACGCTGCCCATCTGGGCCAACACGATGTTGGCTCCAATGCTGCGAAGAAGCGTGCTCTTGCCCGACATGTTCGAACCCGTGACCAGCAAAACCGTGCCTGGCGGACCGACTTGCACGTCGTTGGGAACTCGGCTTGAGTCAAGCAGCGGATGCCCGACCTGGACACCGTGAACGACTACCTTTCCCGCCGACTTTTCCACAACATCGGGAAACGGCCACTCGGGTTGATCGGCAGCCAGTTTCGCCAACGCGCTCAGGGCTTCCCATTCGCCAAGATCATCGAACCAACCGCGAGCAAAATGCCCAGCTTCGGATTTCCAGTTTTCCATTCGCTCCAGAACATGGACGTCCCAGAAGAACAGAAACTCCAGCACAATGTAGGGGAAGAACAACAGAGCGCTGCGTCGAATGTTGGAAAGAGCGGTCCAGCGTCCCAGCGAGTGCAGTTTTTGATGGGCTCCTGATCGCTTGTCTTTCAGTCGAGTCTGCAGCGATTGAAGTTTCTGGGAATTTGCAGGGAAGTCGGTAATGCGATCAAACAGAGCCAGGTAGAGGTTTGCTTCGTCCGCTCGAGTGGAGACCTTGTTGAAAGAATCATGAATCGAGCCGGCGTAGAAAATGGATAAGAGAAAATTGATCAGACATGAAATGCCAAGGATCGGTAACGCGTGTCCAAAACCGGTGAAGATGCCGACCAGTGAGGCGATCGACACGACGGAGGTGACTCGCGTAACCCACAGCAACCAGCTGCGGCGTGCGAACCAATGATCGCTTTCGCACCACTGAACGAACTCACGAGGGCCAGAGCCACCAGAGGCCAGTTGTTGGCAGCTCAGCCAGAATTTCTCACGCCATTCGAGTTCCGGTTTCAGCTCGGCAACGGCTTCCTGTCGTCGCTTGATTTCTGCAACTGACGCGCCGGTGATGATCCAGTCTCGCAGTGTTTCGATTCCGCTGGGCGTTCGAACGATTCCCAGCAGTTTGTAAACCGAAGTGCTGTCCAGCAGATTCAAGTCGGTGGACACGGCCACAAAATCTTCTGGGATCTCGACGGCAGGGACTTCGATCTGGTTCCATTGGCGTCGGCACCGAGCCAGCGATTCGCGGTAGTAGCTGGCCATGGAAGTGGCTCGGCGCGAGTTCGTTTGCATTCCTTCGTGGAAGAAAGCGATCACCAGAAAGGCGACAAAAATGACGGCGGCCAGCCCAACCCACGGCCAGTGAACTCCGGCGACACCCAACACGGCCATCGCCAAAGGCACCAGCGAAAGCAGAAACGTCAGGCCACGCAGAATGGCGACTCGGTTCCAACGTTGCACGCAGCGGTCGACGATCGCTTGGTGTGACGCAAGTCGTTCTTCGTAACGTTTGATGACGTCAGGGAAAGTAGTGGGCGTGCGTTCGTGATTCGAATTGGTGGTCGATGCGTGTTTCGAATCGGTAGAAGCGGCGGCAGGCTGAGTCATACGTGTGAAAGTTGGGTCGCGAGACAATGATTGTTTAAGCCGACAATTCAAACGTCGGTTGCGTCATTTAGCGCCTATCCCAATATCTCGGGAGGGATCATAACCCGATGCGTCATTGGATTTTGCACGCGTCATCATAACCCGTTGCGTCAGCGAGGGATCGGTCCCTCACTAACGTATCGGGTTGAGATCGCTGTGATAATGACTTGCAGCAATCTATGCAAAATCCTGGTCAGCGAGGGAATAGTCCCAGGTGGGGTCCTCGCTCACGCTTTGGGTTGCGATATTATGCGATAGGTGCTTAATATCCTGCCAATTCCATCGTCCGATGCACTCGGTCGATCGCAATCGTGAACGCGGCCGTACGCAGGCTGACATCGTGTTGATTGGCGGTTTGCCAGACTTGTTCGAAACCGGCAGATAGCACAGCATCCAGTTCCTGGCGAATTCGATTCAGATTCCAGCGGTAGTACTGTCGGTTCTGCACCCACTCGAAGTAGCTGACCGTGACTCCGCCTGCGTTGGCAAGGATATCGGGTAGCACAGCGATGCCTCGTTGGTGAAGTGTGTCATCGGCGTCGGCGTCGATCGGGCCGTTGGCTCCCTCCACAATGTACTTTGCTTTGATGTTGTCAACATTGTCGTGAGTGATCACGCCTCCCAAGGCTGCTGGGACCAGTAGTTCACAATCGAGTGCTAACAGTTCTTCGTTTGAAATTTTGTCGCCGCCGGTGAACCCTTCCAGCGATCGATGTTCAAGGACATGAGAGATCGCTGCGGGAATGTCGATTCCTTTTTGGTTATAGTAACCTCCAGTGACATCGCTGATGCCAATGATTGGGTACTCGGATTCATGCATGAACTTGGCGGCATGAGAACCAACATTGCCAAAGCCCTGGATCACGACTCGTGTGTCCCGGGGCGTTGCGCCCAATCGACTGAGGAACTTGAACGACAGGATTCCGACGCCTCGGCCGGTTGCTTCCTCACGTCCGAGAGCGCCGTAGTCTTCGACCGGTTTTCCGGTGATGCACGCTGGATTGAACCCGTTATACTTCTCCCACTGGTTCCGAATCCACGACATCGTTTCGGAATTCGTTCCCATGTCGGGCGCGGGAATGTCTTTGTCGGGGCCGATAATTTCGTGAATCTGATCGACAAACTTTCTGCTGATGCGCTCTTTTTCTTCACGCGACAGGCTACGTGAGTTGACACAGACGCCACCCTTGGCGCCACCGTAGGGAAGATCGACGACTGCCGTCTTCCACGTCATCAGCGAGGCGAGTGCACGGACTTCATCCAGTTCGACTTCGTGGTGGTAACGCAAACCACCTTTCATCGGGCCGCGAGCGTTGTTGTGCTGGACGCGATAACCAACAAAGGTCTCCAAGCGACCATCGTCCATGACCACAGGCAGCTCCACTGTGATCTCACGTTTGGGCATCTTCAGAAGCTTGCGTTTGCTTTCGTGCAGTTCGAGTATGTCGGCGGCTTTTTCAAAATAGTGGTCCACCGTCTCGAAAGCGTTCATGTGCTTGCGGACAGGTTTCGCGTTGTCGACAGGAGGTTTATTCATCGTAAATCGCGGATTCGGGAAGAAATAGAAGAAAGAGCCTGATTGGTACGAACCATGACGCGGCTTAAGTGTATCAATAATGTCGCAGTTCGCCATTCGTCGTTACGAGCGAGCCAATCACATGACAAAATTGACAACCGATTGGATTGTGCCCAGAACAATTTTAATCGTCCAGCGATTGCTGTTTGGCAGGGTTCTCTTTGTTTGGACGACCGGCAGTGTGGTGCTACAATGAAAGGGTCTGGTTTTTTCAGAAGAGATAGCATGCGTTTACAAACAGTTGGGATCCGATGGCCTTTGACCGTGCTTGGCATGGTCGGCATGGTGCTGTTGCTGGTCGGCGTGAGTGCCGCTGGCAATGCTGCTTTGAAAGCATTCGAGGCCCATGTTCAACAGTTGGAGAATGTGTCTTCAGACTCCAGAACGAAGGCTCAGAAAATACTGAGCGATCAGACGCTTGATCCGGCTGATCGGATGACCGAATCGCTTGGAAGCCTTTACCCAGAATATTCGTCGGCGCTATCAGCAGCCGATCAGGGTAGCGTTGAAGCAGCGATCGGTCAGTTGAAGCCAATCACCGAGCGAGATGATTTGTTTCTGGCTGCGGACGCAAGTTTCTACCTTGGGCGGACGCTGATGAATGACGAACGGTTTGAAGCGGCGCTGCCGTTGCTGGATCGTCTTGCCAACGAGTTATCGGATGTGTCTCTCCATCGCGACGTCGTTAGCTACTACATTGGAATTGCTCAGGCCGGGTTGTTGAAGAACAAAGAGGCTGCGGGCACTTTGAGTGAGTTTCTGGAACAATATCCGAATGCACCTGAGCGACTTCGCGTCAGTGCGTGGCGAAAAGTTCAGGAGCTGGAAGCAATCGAGGCGGGAAAGCTGGATGACGTCTATCAACGGATGGATTATTCGAGGCGCCGGCTTGAGCATATCAAGACAGACGAACAGACACAGGAACAGCAGGACAAGATCGTCAAGTTGCTCAGCCAATTGATCAAGCAGGAAGAGAAAAAGGAAGCCAGTAGCAGCAGCAAAAGTAACACCAGGAAGCAGCAAAAGAACCAGCAGAACCAGCAAGCAAAGAACAAGCCCAAGCAAGGGAGTTCCAGCAATAGCAGTAAGGCAGGTAGCAGCAGCAATCCAAACGGAACGGTTGTCGACAAATCGTACAATGATGCTCCCGCGAGTCCCTGGAGTCGCCTTCGAGATCGCAGTCGTGATCCTGCGAACAACGCAGTGAAGGATAAGCTGCCCGCAAGATATCGCGATATTGTCGAAAAGTACTACGAAGCGGCTAACGGTAACTCCGGCAGCTCAGAATAGATGGCGGCGAACTTATGAATCTCCTTCGCTTGATGATTGGCCTCTCGAGCCGGCTGTTGGTTTTGATTTCAATTGGATGGTTTACGCTGTCCGCATCTGCGGAGGACGCGCTGTTTCGATTGACTCGAATCGACGGCACGGTACTGGAATCTGAAAGTATTTCGATTGATTCCAGCGGCCAGGTGAATGGTAAGTTTGACGGGCAAGCGATTTCTGTTGATGAACTGGTGCTGATTGAGGCCGGCTCAAACATGTCGGGTGAAAGTTCAGCGGTGCCCAGGTTGTTCTTTGTGACCGGCGGCTCCGTCGCGTTGGCTTCGCCAGTATTGGATCAGGGCCTGCTGGATTTCAGTTCCGCCAGTGGTGTCTCTTCGGTGCCTCTGGAAGCCGTCCGGTCCATTGTCTGGGAACCATCGGACATTGTGACTCAGTTGATTGACAATCCACCCGTCGATAGCGATGCCGTCGTTGTAAGACAAGGAGATCAGCTGCGGGGCGTTGAGGGCGTGATCGAAGGTTTGGACAACCAGCATGTGACTGTTCGATTCAAAGGAAAGTCGCGAAAAATCGGGCTTGGGAAAGTGGCGGCCATTGTGATGGCTGATTTGCAAATGAGTTTGCCAGGTGACCTGACGGCGGTCAGTGTGACGCTGGCTGGCGGCGGAGTGATCAAAGGTGGGCTGAAGGTTTGGAAGAACGAGCTGATTGTGATTGCTGTTGGTGGAGACGTTGAGGTCGAGATGCCTGTCAGCTCGTTGGCAAAGATGGTGATCGAGAACGAGAGACTGGTGTATCTGTCGGATCTTGAACCCGTTTCGGCTCAACAACGATCGATGTTCACATTTGAACGGCCATGGCGTTCGGATCGCAGCGTCGAAGGCAACCCGTTGACTCTGTTTGACCCGCAGCAACGGCAGAAGATCAGATTCGACAAGGGAATTGGAACTCATTCATGGTCGAGCCTCTTGTTTGCCAACGATCGCGGGCTGGATCGGTTCATGGCGACCGTCGGCATCGATGCCGAAACGAATGGGCGCGGTAACTGTCGGATGATTGTTCGTGGAGACGGGATTGAACTTTGGTCCGGGAACGTCACTGGAATGTCGGGGCCTCAGCCTGTTGATGTGAGTATCCGTGGGATCCAGTCGGTGGAGCTTGAAGTGGATCCGGGGGAAGAGTTTGACTTGGCGGATCACGCAAACTGGTGTAACGCTCGTTTCGTCAAGTCGAAGTAATGAACCTTGCTGATTGGGTGATGCACAGTTTTCGTATCGCCACTTTGAAACGCTTTCTCAACTTCAGGATCAAACGACGTGGCCGATTGGCGTTTTCCTTGCAGGACAATGGTCCTTCTTCTTGCGGCTGCATTGGTGGCAGTTCAGTCTTCGGACGTTCCGGGGCAAACCGATTCGAACGTCTCTGCGGACGAAATCGAACTTGCTAAGGCAATCGAGCTTCGTCGGATCGCGGCGATCAAAAAAGTGATTGGCAGCGTCGTGGCAATCTACGGTCTTGACAGGCAGGGCGGTGGGTCAGGAGTGATCGTCGATCCATCAGGCATTGCAATCACAAACCATCACGTGATTGCCGGGGCCGGGCTCACGGGACTGGGAGGTCTGAACGACGGGCAACTCTATCCGTGGACGTTGATCGGTACGGATCCGGGTGGTGATGTCGCGGTCATTCAGTTGTCGGGCCGTGATTCGTTCCCCAGTTCGCCGCTTGCCGATTCCGACAAGGTGAACATCGGAGATTGGGCGTTGGCGATGGGCAACCCGTTCCTGCTTGCCGAAGATCACTCGCCGACGGTTACTTTGGGAATCGTCAGTGGAGTCAAGCGTTTTCAGCCGGGTGCCGGAGCAAACCAATTGGTCTACGGAAACTGTATTCAGGTTGATAGTTCCATCAACCCAGGCAACTCTGGCGGGCCATTGTTCAATCTTGCGGGCGAGGTCATTGGCATCAACGGTCGGGGCAGTTTTCAAGATCGCGGTCGCGTCAACGTTGGGCTGGGATACGCGATTTCGGCGAATCAGGTCAAAAATTTTCTGCCCGAACTTCTGGCCACAAAGCTGACGGAACATGCGACACTTGACGCGGGGTTCAGCGATCGTGATGGAAAAGTCATTTGTTCCCGGTTGGATCGTGAATCACATGCCGCGACAGCAGGCCTGAGGCTGAAGGATGAGCTTGTGGAATTCGAAGGCGTGCCCATTACGTCTGCCAATCAGTTCAAGAACCTGATTTGTACTCTACCTGAAGACTGGCCCGTCACCTTGAAGATTCGGCGCGAGGGTGGTGACTCAAGAACGATTCGTGTTCGTGCGTATGGTTTGCCCTACCCGAAACGACCTCAAACAAAACTGCTGCCGCCGCCCGCTCCCCAAAAAGATGATCCGGATGATGACTTCGAACCGGGCGAGGAACCATCTGACCCTCAGCAGAAAAAACGGGCGGACGATTTAAAGCGAGAAATGGTTGCTCTTCTTTCTGCGGTTCCAGGGGCCGTGCGTGCTGCGGCGACCAACCGGAAGTACGCAACCTTGGTCGTTGATCGCTGGTTAAACAACGACGGTCTGAAACCTCGATCGTCTGTCGGGGGTGAAGCCGAAAAATGCTTGAAGGTGTTCAGCAGACTTCGAGATCCCGACGGCAGGGAAATGGGGCAACAGACGTTATGGTTGGCGAGCGACAGACGAGGACGGGTCGAGCAGGAGTCTGGCGAATCGAAGGTGAGCTTCCGCTTTGATTCCGAGAAGTGCATCCTTCATTCATTTGAAGATAGCAAATCCCGGGAGATAACTTTGTCAGAAGCACGTGACATGTTGCCAGGCCAGCAAGCGATGGTTTTGGCAGAGTTGCTTCGAAATGAAGCGAACAACGAATCGCCTGCTTTCAATTCGCATGGAAGCTTGCTGATCGAAGGTGCGGGAAAGTCAAACGAAAAGCTGGCGTGGCGAATCAAAGCGTTGGATTTTGATCTTGATGAAACTTACCTGTGGTTTTCGGTGGCGGACAATCGAGATGGCTTGACTTCTCGATTGGTAAAAGTTGCAAACGACAAAAATGGCGACTCGGGTGCGATTCGATTTGAAGATTGGCGTGCGTTTGGGGACGGCCACTTTCCGTTTCGATTCGTTTGCGTTGATTCACTTTCGGAGGAAGAAACGTTACGAGTGGAAGTCGAGAACGCGGAATGGGTGCCGCTCGATTCAGTCGATCTTGATATGAATCGAGCGTCTGATGAATAGGCATGTTTTTACCACGATCGTATGTTTGGCGTTTCAAACGATGTTGTTCAGTTCCGTTTGTCTCGCCGATGATCTGAGTTATCTGCGACCGACGATTGAGTCCAGTCAACCCAAGTTGGTCAAAATTTTTGGCGCTGGTGCCGGGAGAATCGAAAGTTACGCGACAGGAATTCTCGTCTCGGCCGAGGGCCATGTGCTCACAACGCGTGGAGCGATTCTGGATGGGAATCGGGTGAGCGTGTTGACTTCGGATGGAACCAGCTACGACGCCAGCGTGCTCAAGCGAGATCGAATTCGCCAGCTCGCACTCTTGAAGATCGATGCTCAATCTCAGGACCATTTCGAGCTTTCGGAGGACGCTGTCGGGAAAAAAGGCGATTGGATTATCGCGCTCAGCAATGCGTTTCGAGTCGCCGACAAAGACGAACCACTTTCGGTAATGATGGGAATCATCTCGCTCAGAACGTCAATGACGGCAAAATTGAACTCACGTGACATCGCCTACCGAGGAGATCTGGTTTTGATTGATGCCATCACCAGCAATCCCGGTGCCGGAGGCGGAGCTGTTGTGACCAGTGATGGAAAGCTGGTCGGAATGATTGGCAAGATCATCAACAGTTCGAGAACGAATACACGTCTCAACTACGCAGTTCCCAACGCGACGCTTTATCGATTTGTCAATGGACTGCCTGAGCCGGACGAACAATCGGGGAAAGACAAGACGGTTAACAAATTGAAAGCGGTTGATTTGGGAATTCGAATCTTCCGCTTGGGTGGAAAGCGAGATCCCGCTTACGTGGACCGAGTCATTTTTGGTTCCCTTGCTGCAAAAGCCGGGATCAAATCGGATGACTTGATCGTGTCGATTTCTGGAACCAAAATCGGGAGCGTGCGTCAGTTCGACAACGTGATTAAACAGCCGCTTGAGAGCCCAGACATGATCGTGGTTGTCAAACGAGGCCGCGAGTTGTTGCGATTTACGATTTCCGTCGACAGTTCCGATGAGGAGTCGAAACAATGAAAAACATCAGGATTCTTCTGATGCCTGGCAACGTGATTGCTCGTTCCATTGCGCTGTTCGTGATTTCGTCCGTTGTTGTTCAGCACTCCATTGCAGAACAACCAGACTCAACATTTCAAAGCCTGAGGATTCTGCCGCGTGTCTTTCGTGCTGCGGAGCAAACGATTCGTCCGACGCTCGTCACGATCGAGTCTTTCGGCGGCGTCAGCGCGGTTGCAGGAAAAATTGGTGGGATTCGTTCTCGGGGTGAAGGGAACACCACAGGAGTCATGATTTCATCCGATGGTTACGTCGTAACCAGTACGTTCAACTTTATCACTCGACCGCCCGTGATCACGGTGATCACATCCGATGGCAAGCGTCACGTGGCGAAGTTGCTCGGACGCGACAAGATTCGAAAACTCTGCTTGTTGAAAATTGATGACGTGGCGGACATGCCAGTTCCGCGATGGGTGCCACCGGAGGACGTGGTAGTCGGCCAATGGTCGTTATCATTGGGGGTGGGTTACGGCGACCTGAGCCCGGCAGTGTCCATCGGTATCATCAGTGCGAAGAACCGAGTTGGCGGGCGAGCGATTCAGACAGATGCAAATGTCAGCCCGGCGAATTATGGTGGACCGTTAATTGACTTGGAAGGTCGAGTGATCGGGATTTGCGTGCCCTTAAGCCCGGGGTCTCAGGCTGTCGGAGCGGGCGTCGAATGGTACGACTCTGGGATTGGATTCGCGATTCCAATTGCCGGCGCGGACGAGTTAATTGCTCGTTTGAAGAATGGTGAAACGATCGAGCCCGCGTTTCTGGGCATTCGTTCGATGGCGAACCCTCGAGGCAAGGGCGTGCGGATCGAAGAGGTGCTCGCTGGCGGCGCGGCGAGGGACGCGGGCGTGCGGCAAGGAGACGTGGCGGTCAAATTCAATGGGGAACTGATTGCCAATCCAATTGAACTGGGGGCGATGATCAGTCGGCACGAATCGGGCGACAAGGTGATGCTGGCCGTTGAACGGGAAGGCACAGATGAACTGTTGGAAATCGAAGTGACACTGGGATCGGTGCCTCCTCCCAAGGGGAAACCAAAACCACTTGAACCTCCTGCGATTCGATAGCGTATCGTGCACTCGGTTTCAGCTTCGGTTAAGTTTCAAAACGAGGTTGAAGATGATGAGTTGTGTGTCGGGTACAAAAGAGCGTCCAGTGTATCCAACCGAAAAAAATCACGGAAATCCCGTAAAATCCATGCGTTCGAGTCGCCGTAGCAACGGCATGTTGATTTCGTGCCGAACACAATGTCGATGGAAAAATCAAAACCCGAAACGTGAGTGAGGGACGAAGGATCCCTCGCTGACGCAGCGGGTTGTGATTAAACCAACACGCCGTTTCAACCTGGGGTTTATGTTGTTTTTGGCAACAGAGTCGCGGGAGCGACGGCAGGTGCTATTCCACCTTAAGTGAGATTTCCTGACGCGGAACACTTCACGGCAGCGGAATGCCTTTCAGTTCGAAGTCTGACTGAATTTGAAGAATCGCTGCAGGAGTCTGGTATACCAACGTCCGCTCACCGGGATCCTCCGCGAAATAATAAGTGACTACCACCAGGTCGTTGTCCTGCCGAATCGATTCGTAAGTCAGTGGTGTATGTTTTTCGCCCGATTGATTTTCCAGATAGATTGGATTGTCAAACACCCACGCCTGATGAGACTCCAGTGCGTTCAGTTCTTCGTCAAACGCCAAGGAAAGCGTGATTCCGAATAAGTCTTCGTTCTTGTCGATTCCTTCGAACGTCACCGTTGCGCCGGCACGAGCGATCTTTTTTCCGGGCGGCAGCTTTCCAATTCGACGGAATCGGAACGTCTCTTTTTTTCCGGGTAAGGTCGCGTTGATCGATGCCTTCAGCGAATCGATTTGTTCTACATCGCGTGGAACGGTCTTCAATGGAATCGTTAATTCGACCTCGGGAATCTGAGGCTGAATCATGGTTGCGAAAACAGACTGCCGATTACGGACAGGAATGGGGCGGCCTTTTGAGTCGCGTGCCGTGACAGCAGCACCCGGTAGCTTCAGAGAAATCGGTCGCAGACGCGGTTCCCAGCGAATCAGAAGTTGAACGCTTACGTGGTCAAGATTTGGGTACATCAGATTTCTAGTCGCGTCGATGCGAGCCACTTGAACGTGAAACATGTCGACGGAAGTCGCAACATTCGGGTTTCGGGCAGTGAAGTTTGCCGCCGCCGGATCGGCAGGGACAAGTCGCAACCTGGAACCATCTGCTGCATACGGATCGATTGTCAGACCGGCCGTGTTCTGAATTCGCGTGATCGCATCCCAGAACGAAATCTCTTTTCCCTGCCATGTAATGTCTGGCAAACCAGAATCGGCGGGTGCGTTGTCGCTGATCGCAACGTCGTTTGAGGTTTGTTCACGAATACGCTTCAGAGATTCTTCAACCGTAAGATCGCCATCGAGTGACACCATCGATGTCTGAGACGCATTACGAATGGCCACGGTTTCCAGCTTCGTCCGGACTCGCGCGAGTCGTTCGATTTTGTCGATCGACATGTCATCAGACGGGGCATCAAGATGTTCAAGGGCAAACGGACCCAGC
The DNA here is from genome assembly GCA_964468915.1 of uncultured Pirellulaceae bacterium. Lineage (GTDB taxonomy): Bacteria > Planctomycetota > Planctomycetia > Pirellulales > Pirellulaceae > Mariniblastus. The sequence continues at coordinate 26,274 of CAYXWX010000033.1, read as the reverse complement.
TTGATCAGCTCCTGTTCGGCAGTATCTCGATCGCTGATCTGTTCGGCGTCAAGCTGATCCTGAAGTTCCGAGATGCGCTCGATCAGGTCCATTTCGTCAAACGGTCCACCTTGTGCGAGGGCAAGGCCATCGCATGGAAATGGGACGAAAATCGATGCGAACAACAGAATGATCAGTGACCAACGCACAAACGGCTCCTCTGCTGTTAACGATTCAAATCTTGTTTTCGTGTTCAGAACTCAGCGACCAACGGGAGCGAAAGTGTGCCTCGATGCAAAATCCTGTGAAACACCGGTTGCCTCGCGACAAGGCCGTGCGGTGGATTGACCACCGTCCCAGATTGTACGGGTGTTTGGCTACAGAAAGCAACGATCAATAAGACGATAGTTGCCTGATGCGTGCATGCCGCGCTTAACCGTCGTGTCTGCGGCGTTAAAAAAACAGTTCAAAGTAACCAGAATCAGCCAGACTAAAACAGAACGCGATCTAATCCGCGCGTCAGGCCGACGGCATCAAGTGGTGGTTCAGATCAGTCCGCTTCGGACTGCCCAGACGGCTGCTTGAGTTCGATCATTGACGTTCAGTTTTCGAAGAATATTCTGCACGTGTTCTTTGACCGTTTCGACACTGATTCCCAGTGCTTTGCCAACTTCACGATTGCTCAGGCCCATCGATACGTGACGAAGAACCTGCAATTCCCGTCCGGTCAGTGGGTGCTCCGGGTTATCGGCATCGCTCGATTGCTTCATCCTCGCCCGAGTCGTCTTGAGCGGGCTGGATTCAGGCGTGTCCGTTCCGGCGGCAGCACCTTTGACAGCGTCAACTAACAGGGAAGTGTCAGAAGATTTACTGACAAAATCGTGACATCCCAGCGCGCTGGCTCGCGCGACATGTGACCGGTGCGAGTGAGCGGAGAACACAACGACCTGGTTTGCGTCGAATCCATCCGGCAGCGATTCCAGAACCTTCAGCGCGTCGGCGTTAGCGAGTCGGGCCTCAGTAACCAACACTTTGGGTTGGTGAGTTTCAATGGCCGAAATGATTTCGTCTACGGAAGTGATATTGGCAACGACTTCGAATCCAAATGGTTCGATAGCCATCTGAACACCTGCCGAAACGATCGGATGATCGTCCGCAATTAGGACTCGCAAGGACATTTACTGGCAACAGGATTGAATGAAAGAAATCGCCAGAACCAAAGGTCCAGCATCAAAGTTGTTTGGGGTGTGATGTTGGCAGACGGTGAAGGAACATGCCTCATTCAGGAGGAGTTCAAACGATCGACAACCGGGGCGTGGTCAACTTGATGGTGATATCTTTCGTGTCAGCGGTGACTGACCGCCATACTGTAGCATCGAATGTTCAACCCATGGATAGCGCTACCATAAATTACCAGGTGAAAACGCAATTTATTGGGTCAGAAGTAGAGGGCAGCCGTTGCGATACCATCCCTTTTGTGGGGGTAGACTTGATTGATTGTGGTGAATCCGGCGGTGTGCTCCCTCAAACGGGCTAAGGCACATCAGGAAGCAACGCGGCGCCGCAAACAAGTCCCGTAAAAAACTCAAATGGATAGGTTCGTCACCACTCGGACGCCTGACGGGTGGCAACGATTTTAATGGCGATCAAGATTCTGAGGCGTTTAAGTAGCCCGGACGGGGGAATCGAAACTCAATGTCTTGTCGCCAATCGGTGCAGTTCACGCTCAAAGTGGTCTCAACCCGCCAAAATTTCAACAGATTGGTGTTTTTCAGGCATCATCTGATCAGGAGTGACCTAAATATCCACAACGTCTTTTCTTGAATCACCCCGCAATACACACGTGTTTTGGCCATGAAATCCAAAGATCCCAAACGCCCAGCCAGCATTCTACTGGTCGATGATGACCAACATCTGCTCCAATCCATGGGGTCGTGGTTGGGTGATCAAGGATACGAAGTCCAATTGAGCGCGGATATTTCCTCGGCCAAAAAATTACTGGACGACGAAACGTTCGATCTTGCGATGGTAGATCTACGTCTTGGCAGCGAAGACGGAATGGAAGTTCTGCGTTACTGCCGCAAGCACTACCCTCACGTTGTTGTGTTACTGATGACCGGATACGCGACCGTTGATACCAGCGTTGAAGCGATTCGCGAGGGAGCGTTTGATTTGTTGACCAAGCCACTGATTGACGACGAAATTCTCGTTGCCATCGATCGCGCTTTGTCACAGCAACAGGTGATTGAAGAAAACGAGCAGCTGAAAACTCAGTTGGACGAGCGTTTTGGGCGTGACAGCATTGTGGGAAATGATTTCCGGATGCAAAAAACGTTCGACATGGTCGACAACATTGCCGACACCAAAGCAACCGTTTTGATCACGGGTGAAAGTGGAACCGGTAAGTCACTGATTGCCAGAGCCATCCACCAGCGATCCAATCGCAGGAACGCTCCATTCGTTGAAGTGGCCTGTGGTGCGTTGCCAGACAACTTGCTGGAAAGCGAATTGTTTGGCCACGTCGCTGGCGCCTTCACGGGAGCCAACACAAATAAGATCGGAAAATTCAAACAGGCGGACGGCGGAACAATCTTCCTGGACGAAATTGGAACCGCTTCTCCGGGCTTGCAGGTCAAGCTGCTGCGAGTTCTGCAAGAGCTGGAGTTTGAGCAACTTGGTGGAACAGAGACGTTCAAGGTGAACACAAGAATCGTGTTAGCCACTAACGAAGACTTAGCCGAAGCGGTCAACAGTGGCAAGTTCCGCCAGGATCTCTACTACCGAATCAACGTCATCAATATCGAACTGCCTTCACTTCGCCAGCGAGTTTCTGACGTTCCCATGCTGGCCGCTCACTTTATGCAGCGTGTCTGTGACGAAGAGAACAAGCAAATCGAAGGGTTTGATCCTGCCGCAATTCAAGCTCTGCAGGAATACGATTGGCCAGGCAACGTTCGCGAGCTGCAAAATGTAGTCGAGCGAGCCGTGCTACTGGGCAAAGGCCCTCAGCTGGGGCTTCAGGATCTGCCGGCTCATGTTGCCAGTTGCAGTTCCAGCACGTTGACGATTCGTCCGTCCGGTACTCCTCAGACATTGAAAGATGCGCTTGAGGGCCCCGAACGTCAGATCATTTTGCAAAGCTTGCGTGATAACAACTGGAACCGCAACGTGACGGCAGATCAGTTGGGCATCAATCGCACGACTCTCTACAAGAAGATGAAAAAACTGGGCCTGGAAGACCCTCGGGGCTCAGCCGCTGGGGCGGTTAATCAATCAAGCGTGCCTGTTGCCTGAGACCACAAGCTCATGCAGGCTCATCACGTTCACTCCGGGTGATGATGTCAGACTTGAATAAATCACTGAAAGGGTTTGTTCTTGCTACGGGTTCGTCGCAACGTGAATCGCGTCGATTTCTGTGAACTTACCAATCTCCATGTTAGCTCCGCCCAGCAGCAGAAGGCTTGACTGTTCGGTCGGCAGCATGCGATGAAAAAATCGAGCAGGATCCATTTTGGCGACAGTTACCCAGTGGCCACCATCATCTGAAAGTCGGTGAACAAAGCCGTCCATCGCGCTGACGAACAGCTGACCATCGCATTCGAACGAGGCGGAACCGAAACCTGACATGCCACGACCGGGCAGAGTTGGACCTTCACTCCAGCTATCCGAAGCAGGATCGTAGATCGCAGTCTTGGTCGTGGGTCCACCGGTTTCCTGCATGCCGCCAACGACGAACAGCTTGCCATCGTGAGCAGCAACACTGACTGCACGACGCTGGAACTGAGGATTCGCGATGGCTTTCCATTTGGCATTCGCATCGGAAAGATCGAGGCACCACGCGGTGGTGTGCCACTGGCTGTCGGAGCTTTCGCCATTCAGTTGCCATCCACCGAAAACGTAAACGGTATCTCCCAACACCGCAGCGTCCAGCGATGAGCGTGGCTCTGGCAGGGAAGGCAGATCGCTCCACGCTTTTGTTGCGGGATCGAAAATCGCGACCGAATCTTGTGATTGTAAATCGTGATCGTCACCTTCCTCATTCATTGCCGTGAATCCGCCAATGCGGATCAACTTGCCTTGCCACGCGACCAATCCAAGCCCCTGAAGCCGCGGTCCCGCCGACATCTGTTGCCAGCCGGATTCAGGTTTCTTTGTATCGAGGCACCACAGCCGGTTGGATTGCTCGGCTGTTGAATATGAATGAGCGTCACCCGTGTGTCCGCCGTAAACGAAAAGTTTTCCGTTCGAGATGGCCGCGCCGAAGCTGGTCAGTTCTTCGGGGAGTTCAGGCAGTTGCGAAGGAACAATCGAAACAGCATTTTCAGGGTCTACTTTCGGCTTTGAACCAGAGGACTTTGTTTCAGATTTTTTTGCATTGGACGAACCATTAAAAAAGGTTGCGGTCAGGTAGTTCGCTTCGCCTTTGTAGGTTTCGCCTTCGAATTCTCCCGTTGCAGCAGGATCGTTCAGGCCTACTGAGAGTGCATTCAAACCGGTGGAAACCTTGTCGGCTGCAAACGTGACCATTCCGATCGCATCTGTCTTCGCCGTTGCCTTGCCTTCCACATCAGGCTCGCCACTTTGCAGAGTGACCTCAGCTTCTTTCACGGGCTTGCCATTTTTCAACACGGTTACGGTCACGCCGCCGTCAGCCGAGGAAACGACGATCGTTTGAAGCGGTGCGTTTTTTCTGGGTTCAGTTGGCCACGCGTCTGGATTTGAATTGGTCAAGTGCTCGACGTGGTAAGTTAACTTCATTCCGTGATACAGGCCGTAAGTGATTGAGCCGGCGATCTCGGTGTCCGATGGTACGACTGACTGACCACGAAGGCCAACGAAATCGTCTGTGTCGACGGTCTCGGTTGTCAGCACTTCGGACGTGCCGGATTTGGCGTGCGGTACGATCTTGATTTTTTCGATCGCGGCAGGCAAGTGATAGGTCCGATCAACGGGCGATTCACCAAACCACAGGATTGCGTGTCCATCATGGTCGCTTGCCAGCCAAGGCATGTGAGCGTCGGCGTTGCGACTGGCCAACAGTATGAATGCGGCGATGATTGCCACGGTTTGGACGGTAAGGATGAATGCGGTTTTCATTTCAGGAAACTCCTGGTTCTTTCGTTGATAACTGAATTTTTGCAGATCGTTTGACGCAAACCCGGGTGCGTATCTGAAGCCGAGCCGCTTATGGTTGTTAATTTGTCGAATCGAAGAGTGACCCTTATTCATCGATCCTGATCACTTCTGCTCCGTCTCGGGTGACCGCCGCCTCCAGTGCTTCGCGCGACACGGAATCGGAAATAAACCGAGTCGAGCCATCGACGAAACAGAAATTCACGCCGCCGGGGTGGTCGCTGCGAAACGTGCGGTACTCGAAATAGTCGAAGCCGCTAATTGGCTCGGTACGATTGAATGTCCCTTGGGCATGTGCCTGAACATTCAATGCATATCCATTGGCCCACTCGAAGCCACCACCTTCCATGGGTTCATTAGTAAATGGATTTATGATTTCTGTCGTGTTGTCGATCTCCCCGTAAAAAAAAGTGTTACTGGTTCCATCGGTGATCGACTCGAAACCCAGCCGGTACGGCTTTCCGGGAACCAACGCTTCAAAAGCACCGTCGACTTGCCAGCCCTTCACCTGCATCGGTGGGTAGCCTGTTGCATAGGAAATGACGTAGCTGCCTTCACCGAACTTACTGTCGCCATCATTCCGCTGCATGGATCCGCACAAATAGATGTCCAGTGACGCTGCACTGTATTCCTCGTTCACAGCGTGATTGTAGGGCTTGGTCAAATCGTACTTGTCGTAAGCCGCTGCTTGTTCCACGTAAGGCAACAGCAAAACAAAGGTCGAACCTAACGGCTCACGTTCATCATCGCTGAGTTGAGGCGGCGGTAAATGTCCACGAGACAATTCAAAATTGTGACTTGCGAGTCCAATTTGTCGAATCTTGTTTTGACACGACGCACGACTGGCAGCTTCACGAACCTGTTGGACGGCCGGTAGCAGCATCCCAATCAAAATTCCGATGATTGCGATGACCACCAGCAGTTCAACGAGCGTGAAGCCACTTTGTCGACGCGAGTTTGTTTTATTCAAAAACATGGCAATCTCCTGATTTTGTCACACTGAAACAATCAGTCTTGCTTCTGAGGGATCAGTGATTTGTGGCGACGCATACCAAGCAGGCCAGCGGAAAATAAAACCATCAATGCACTTGACGGTTCCGGAACGGCGACCGCCGATGGCGCTGCTGAGCCAGCGGAGTTGTCGTTGCCAAGATTTCCAACCAACGCGAACGCGTCACCGAGCACAGTCACCTGCCCATCGGCATTCAGGTCTCCCTCTGACCAGCTGGAGACGCTGTTGCCGAGATTGCCCACCAATGTGAACGCATCGCCCAGGACATTGACTACGCCATCCAAATTGATGTCGCCCTGAAAGGTGCCGACTTGTCCGTTCGAGGTTTGAACCAACTGGCTGTAATGCTGTTCGAAATCATCCAGGTCGATGATTCCGTCCACCGTTAAATCCAACGCCGATTGTTGGTCGTTGGTATCTGTTCCAATTGCTCCGATATACTGGTCCAGATCGTCGACATCGACGTCGCCGTCATTGTCGAAGTCACCTTTCAGGCTCAATGTACTGCCCGGAGTCGCATCCACGACACTGATGCTGTTCACGTAGTCGACTCTCAAGCCAGCAAGGCTGACATGAGGGATCGAGCTGAAGGTCAAGTCAAACCCGGAGAGATCGTCACCATCGGGTCCGGTTCCGTCCAGTTGCCACTCGGCCCAGTAGAACGTGGTGTCAAATTCAGCATCACCGTTGCCGTGCCCAAGGCTGGGAACGATTCCGCGATTTACAAACTCAATCGGAGCCTCGTCGTTAAGCTGAAAGCCGGAGAACGCATCTCCGACAGCAGCGACCTGCAGAACAACGGTTGTGTAAATCCCATTGTTGACAAGGTTGGACAGTGAAGCCGTGTAATCTGGAAATGATCCAGCCGCATAGATGTTCGAGGTCGAGCTGACTAGCGGGAACGGGGGTCCGTTGTCTACGTCGGGAGTGAAGGTTAGTGAAAGAGATGCGTCTCCTCCCGTATTTGTGACATCGGGCGTGAACGGATGGACGGTTGAGCCGGAAAACACATCCCATTCAAACGTTCCCGAAGGAGAAATAAACGGGGCTTCAAAAAAAGCCGCGTTGTTTTGCGCTGTAGAAACGGAGTTGCTCGAAATAAACAACGCAAATAAACAAAAAACATGGGCGAACCAAATTCGCCGAGAGAGGTAGCTCTCAGGAATTACTTTAAAGCTTCGAAACACAACAACCTCCAGATGGACAATTTTCGCAAGCTTCCAGTTGAATGAACGACCTGTTGGCGTGCGGAGAAAATTCAATTAGTTGCAATGCATTCGAAAATTCCATCTGCCGCTGGCTGTTCTCAGGTTCAAGCGATCAATGTTTGAAACACAGGTATCAAAATTGACGCAAAATGCTGAACCGATGGAAAAACAACGACAGAAGGAAACAATCTGACAGGCATTGCTTCGGGTCGTTGCTGGCAAAGACAAGATGTCTCTGGAGGCTGGCTAGTCCCGGTAGAAAATTGTTGGTCGACCGCATTGCTGCCTTCCCAACACATTTAAAAGAGTATTGAAAGCGGCATAACAAGGCAACCGCTGATATTGAAATCACGCAAGAAATTCTCGAACAAATTCTCGAACAAATTCAGGAGCGATGCTCCGTGATTTTCCGTCTGCCTACCCGCAGGTAGCTTGCCCATGAAGACTCTCGGCCACTCAGGTTCCGTTGGGACCGCCTTAGAGGTTCTCGAGTTCCCATGAAACGATCGCGTTCATCACCGGTGTAACTTCGAACACTTCGGGAAGCAACAATTTCTTTTTTGCCAGTTGTAACGGTGGAATGCTGCAGTTACAGTCGGCGATGCGTCGTGGCACTCGCCACCTCAATTTTGATCGCGCTTTATCAGCCAGCCAGCCAGCAAGCCCCTCGTATTCGAGTAGCCAGCAAGCCAACAACGCTGCGATTTCGTTTGTTTGTTTGTTACTCACATTTCAAGAGAGGCTTTTGATGTTTGTTCATCGTTTTTCACTTCGCGTGCTGAGCGTTTTTTTGATTGGTTGTTCGTCTGCCATTGCGTTTGCGGATACCGATGGTGTTCTGGCTCCTGCCGCCTGGGATCGTGCGGATGCCGATGCAGGTTTTGCGGTCTTTGATATTTTCACCGCGACCGATCCTGCTCCACGACCGGGGTTTACGACAGTGGCCCCATCGCCAGCATCCTCGTCGGGGGGCGGTTTGTCTGGAACTGCTTTACAGCCACTTCCAATTGAGGCTCCCGGTGCGATTTTTGGTCCGCCAAATGCAGACAACCGTCTCTACATTCACTTCAGTCAGTCAAACTGGGCTTTGAATCTTTCTTCAACAGACTTTGATATCAATTCGGTCCAGTTGCAGGTCAAGGAATCGATTGGGGAAGGTGTCAGCGGTGCATTGCTGAACGGTCTGTCTGCGACAGGCACCAGCATTTACGACGATGGAAACGGCAACGCGATCACATCGTTCAGCTGGGCTTTGGATTCGACGATCCCAGCGAACACTCCGTTCAGCCTGTCGCTGTTTTCGCCACCGTTTTCTGCTTTCTCGTTCGACTCGTTTACCGTTGACGCTTCTGCAACGGTAACCGCTGTTCCAGAGCCCGGTGTCGCCGGCCTGTTGGCTACAGGCGTGTTGGTTGGAGTGATGCGACGCAAACGAAGGTGATCAAACTTGGTTTGAGTTTTGAAAATAGCAAAAGGTTGTCTCTTTGTGAGGCGGCCTTTTCGTATTTCATTTCCACGCACACGCCTGGCCGATGATGTCGACGCCAACTTCGGTTGACCAGCGTTCAATCAATTGCTTGAAAAGTGGTCCGGGGCGTCCAGTTCCGATCGTTTGAGAATCAACGCCAGTCACTGGCAGCATCGCGACAGGTGTGCTGAGCCAAAGCACTTCATCCGCAGCTTTCAATCGATCCGGCGAGATTGCTTCACGGACAAACTCAATGGATTCCGCTTCACAAAGCTTGATCAGATACTTCAATGCGGTACCGGGAAGAATCATGGCCGCCGGTGGGACGACTACCCTGCCCCGCTCGACGATCACCACCGTCGCGACCGTTGCCTCGGCAACATTGCCTTCCAAATCCAGCAACAACGCTCGACTGTCTGGTTGTTTTGCAGCCGCCTCTTGTTCGGCCAGGTAATAGTGCATTCGGCTGCGGCACTTCAACTGCCGCGGAATGCAAGCGTCGGGGATCTCTCGAGTTTCCACGATCGATAGGGACATTCCATTGGCATACCTATCAGCCAGCCCGGAAAAATTCAGTGGGTAACCATACGCGAGCATGGTTGGGCCTTGAGCTTCTTGATTGCTGGCGGGTGCAAACTTCGTCAAGCCTCCAGGAGTGATGCAGATCCCCACGCCCATGTCTCCGCCGGGCGGAATGTCGTGCTGGTTCTTCTGCACAACTTGAGTTGCAAGCTCAATCAAATGATCGCGAGCAAGTGGTGATTCGAGACCGATGATGCTCAGCCCATCCAGCAATCGATCGACGTGCCACGATGCGCAAAAAAGCTCTCCGTTGAAGGTTCTCAGCTGCTCGGTAACCGAGACTCCCATCGCGAAGCCATAATCCCACGGAGGCACAGTCACGGACGCGTAGTCGATCCAGTTGCCGTTCAGGTAGGCGAGCATGTTACAAAGCGGAATTCGGAATTGGGAATTCGGAATGATCATTGTATTTGGCAAACAGCCCGCTATCGGTTGCCTCGGTGACCGTCACATCGACAAGCTCGTTTTCAACAAAGTTATTTCCGCTGGCCTGCACCGTTGCGTAACGACAAGAGGTACCGCGGGCGACGCCTTCCTCGTCAACGCTTTCCACCAGTAATTGAAGCTTTTGCCCAACCAGCGAATTGAAATAACGACGCATCAATTGCTGCTCAAGTTCGCGCACGATCTGGCCGCGTTCGGTTTTGACCGATTTTTCTATCTGATTTGGCATCGTGGCAGCCGGAGTTCCCTTGCGAGCACTGAACGGGAACATGTGAATTTTCGAAAAACCAATTTGACGACAAACGTCCAGCGAGTCCTCGAAATCGGCATCGGTTTCGCCAGGAAATCCAACGATCAAGTCGGTAGTGAACGCGGGGAGATGAAGTCTTTCGGCCACTTGCAGACAGCGGTCGATCATGTGCTTTCGAGTCCATCGACGTTTCATCAATCGCAGGATTCGATCGCTGCCGCTTTGAATGCACACGTGCAAGTGAGGGCAGACGCGATCCTGAAATTCGACCATCACATCGATCAATTCCCGAGTAACCTCGGTTGCCTCGATGCTGGAAAGGCGAACACGAAGTTGCGGCACGCGCTGGCAGATCGTTCGGACCAGATGCGACAACCGCGTCCATTCCGATTTCGGTTTGCCTTTGTTAAAGTCGACTCCATAGTGACCAAGGTGAATTCCGGTCAGGACGACTTCACGAAAGCCGTGATCGGCCAGCCGCTGAACCTCATCCAGAACATTCTCCATCGGACGGCTGAACATGTCGGGCCGCACGGTGGGAATGATGCAGTAGCTGCAACGCAACAGGCAGCCGTCCTGAACTTTCACGTAGGCGCGATGCCGATTGGACAGGCCCGAGATGCCGTTGGGAATGTCAACGACGCCAAAACGCCCCAGCAAATCGGGCAGCTCACGTTTGTCGGTTATGACTTCCGCAACGCCGGGCAAGTTGGCGACGGCTTCTGGTTCGCGAGTCGCATAGCATCCCATCACCACCAGGCGAGCATCCGGATTGTCGCGATGCATCCGGCGGATGATCTGGCGACTCTTGGCATCGCCTTCGCCCGTGATCGTACACGTGTTGACGATACACAAATCGGCTTGCGTTTGCGGGTCCGCATCTTCATATCCGATGCTGTGCAAGCCTTCGCGCACGAATTGAGTTTCGTACTGATTGACTTTGCAGCCCAGCGTCACGGTTTTTAGTTTGGCACCCAAGCGGATATTTCCCGACGTAGTATTCAAGACGATTTTCGCGGCCCGCTATTTGAACAGGCGTGAGTAGAAGATTCCAGAGCGGAAATCGCTGGTAGAGAAGAATGCGGATTGAAGCGAGCAAAAAAACGCAAACTGGAGCGCTACTGGCCGGGAACGGGCTCGATCGATGCTTTCATGGATCCGTCACAGCGTTCGATCAGAGCATCGGGTCCGAAGGCTTGGATCTGGTCTCGTTTCAGTTCGGCGTGCTCTCGGGTTGTAGTCAGGCAGATGGCACGTCCGGACGAATCGACGGTACGAGCGATCGAATACGACATCGATCTGGAATAACCAAACAGCTGCCGCATCATCAGCTCGACATAGTCGTAAGAATGATCGTCGTCATCCCACAAAACGACGTTGTACTGGGGCTGTCTTTTTCGATCGGGCTTGTTTCGCGCTGTCGCCGATTTTTGATTGGAAACCGTCTGCTCGACAGCGATGTTTTCTTCGATCGTGGCGGTTGAAGATGGTTGGTCGGTCATGGTCCAAGCCTGAATTAGTTGCCGAGTGTCGGATCGAGTTGCAATGGCTGGGGTCTTGCCGAACCAATCGTCGATAGTCGGAATCTCCCTCACCCAGTATAGTGTAACAACTTCGGCTGGAATCGAAATTTAAAACTGTCGGTAAATGTCATGGAATTTGCAAATTGAGCGTCAGATCCACGATCGACTCGCTCGACACCTTTGCTATCGGAGAATGACGGTTCCGCAGGTTTCGAATCCTTGATCATCCCTTCGGTAAACTCATTTGACTGCACGCATTTCGCGATTTTCCTGAGCGGCAGAAAATACTCAATCCCTCTATCTTTAAAAATGCTAGATCGAAAATTCATTCTCGAAAATCTTGATGCTGTCAAACAAAATTGTGCCAATCGAAATGTGTCGGCAGACCTTGAGCAGTTGATTGAGCTCGAAACGGCTCGCAGGGAGAAACTGGCTGCTGTCCAGGACCTGAACACGCGAGCGAATCAGGTCTCCAAGTCAATTGGCAAGGCAGCCAACGATGAGGAACGAGAAGCAAGAAAAGAAGAAGGCCGTCAATTGCGGGCGGCCAAGGATGCAGCCCAGGCGGAACACGATGAATTGGACACCAAGGTCCGGGAAATTCAGATCGCGATTCCAAACATGGCGCACACCGACGCACCGGTGGGAGTCGATGACAAAGCGAATCTGGAAATCGCTCGCGGCAAACACGAACCCCGGGCTTTCGATTTTCCAGTGCTGGATCATCTGGAGCTAGGCGAGAAGCACGACTGGATTGATTTCGAGTCGGGGGCACGGACGACAGGTAACGGGTTCTACTTTCTCAAAGGTGATCTGGTTTTGCTGGACCTCGCGTTACAGCAGTTTGCCGTGTCGGAGCTTTCCAAACGAGGATTCACTCCGACCGTCACGCCCGATCTGGCTCAGGATTCGGTTTTGGAAGGTATTGGTTTCATGCCTCGTGGACCCGAGACGCAGATCTACAGTATTGAAAATATGAATCTGTCGCTGATCGGAACCGCCGAGATCACTCTGGGCGGGATGTATAGCGGAAAAACATTCTCTGAAGAAGAACTGCCGGTCAAGCTTTGTGGAATCAGCCACTGCTACCGAACGGAAGCCGGCGCTGCGGGAAGGGCTTCGCGTGGGCTCTACCGAGTGCATCAGTTTACCAAGATCGAAATGTTTGCGTTCACTTTGCCAGAACAAAGTGATGCTATTCATGAAGAACTTCGCCAGATCGAATGCGATTTGTTTGACGCGATCGGAGTCCCTTACCGAGTGGTGGATACAGCGACCGGTGATCTTGGAGGTCCTGCTTATCGGAAGTACGACCTCGAAGCATGGATGCCTGGCCGCGGCGAAGCGGGCGAGTGGGGTGAAGTCACCAGCACGTCCAACTGCACCGACTACCAGGCAAGACGATTGAACATTCGCTACAAACAAACGGGCAAAAAGGGAACGCACTTCGTTCACACGCTCAATGGAACCGCCTACGCACTAAGCCGAGCGTTGATCGCGATTCTTGAGAACCACCAGAACGCTGACGGCAGCGTCACGATCCCGGAAGTGCTGCGACCAATCGTGGGGAAGGACCAGATTGGATAACCAATCAGACCCTCGTTGTTAGTCCAGCTTCCCCTCGAACAATCGGTTTTGAACCGGGATGATCGCGCTGAGGACTTCTTTGAAAACTTCGGCGGGTGAACCCGTTGCTTCGATGGTGTGGATCGTTTCGGGCGGATATTGCTTCAAAACGGGGGCCGACTTCTCCGCAAAGATCTCGAAACGTTGGCGAATAACATCTTCGTTGGCGTCATCCGCTCGGTTTTCGCGAATCGCCCGACGACGCATTCGATGGATCATGTCCTCGACGTCGGTACAGGAAAGGTTGATCACCTGCAGGATGTCCAGATGATCTTTGACCAGTTCGGTCTGGGCCACGTTTCGAGGAATGCCGTCCAGAATCAGCAGATCTTCATGAGGCTTGTACCACGATAACGCGACGTAGGCGTTAAGGGCCTTTTTCCAGATCTTGACGGTCAATTCGTCAGGGACCAGCTGCCCTTTCGAACTGTACTGATAGATCTCTTTTCCATCGGCCGACCCGATATCGATCGAGCGAAAGACGTCTCCCACTGAAAGGTGGAAGAAGCCGGGCACGTGTCGCAAGATTCCTCCCTGGGTACCTTTGCCGACTCCCGGAGGGCCAAAAAGCAGAACAGATCGAAAGCGTTCAGACATGTTTAATGATGCGTGAAGGTGGTTGGAGAGTTTGCTTGGTTGGTGATCGGCCGGGTCAGACCAGTCGCCATTCGGCCTGATAGTTTAACCCGAGCGTAATGATTTTTTGCAGTAAAGTCTCGTAAGAATAACCGGCTTTTTCTGCGGACTCGGCGAAGTCTTCACCGAAAGAAAGGTTCGGATTCGGATTTGCTTCGATGATAAACACTCGTCCGTCGTCCCTCAGCCGCAGATCAAACCTTGCGTAACCACTGAGGCTGAGTGCCCGGTAGGCTCGTTTGCAAATTTTCACGATTTTATCTTCGACATCTTTGCTGATGCCGGTCGCTTTGGCGGTTCGTATCCCCAGCTTTTTCTGATGTTCGATATCCCACTTGATGCGTGACGTGGCGATCAGAGGGGATCCGGGCTTTGCGTTGTCGAACAGCATTTCCCAGATCGGCAGGACTTTCAGTTGCCGGTTTCCGATGACGCCCACGTAAAGTTCGCGACCTTCGATGAAGGTTTCCACCAATGCATCAGTGTTGGTCTGGTTGTGAATGAAATTCACTCGATCTTCCAACTGCTTTTCGTCGCGAACAACGGACGCCTCGCTAATTCCCAGGGATGCATCTTCGGAAGCCGATTTGACCAGCAATGGGAATTCAAACGCGGCAGGCTTTCGCGTTTTTTTACCTCGCGCGATAACGAAAAATCCGGGCGTGGAGATGCGATGGAAGGATAGAATCTTCTTTGCCAGTGGCTTGTCATGAGCCAGCAATAAACCGCGAGGATTGCAGCCGGTGTAGTGTTGCTTCATCAGCTCCAGATAGCTGACAACGTGATGATCGTAGACGCCGACACCGTGAAATTCTTCCAGCAGGTTGAACCAGATGTGGGGCTTGAACTCTTCGGTCGCACGGCGCAAGTCGCCCAAGTCGTCGTAGACGCCCAAAGGCAGGACATGATGTCCGATCTCTTTGAGCGTGCTGACGACATCAAATTCGGTTTTCCAGTCGAGAATCTCCTCTTCCGAGTAACCGTCCAGCTTCTCAGGAGGGACCAGAGTTTCGTGCATCAACACCAACGCACGCAGCTTCTTCATAAAGCCAGTTTCGTTTCTTGGGAGGGTTCGATCAGTCCGCGTCGCTCAGATCACAGAGCGATTCGATGCTGGCCTCGATGCAAATGTCGCATCGTTTGCACGGTCAGCAGAATCAACATGCTCTGTTTCAGCTCGGGCGTTACCGACGCGACCCGTAAGTTCAAGACACGGCACCGATCGATCATTTCCCGAAGAACGACGTTCACATTGTATCGGGATTCGCTGGTCCACTGTGCGACGGTTCGAATGAATTCCGATCGATTTTTCTGCAGAAAAGCTGCCGCCGTTTTACTTCTGCGAGTCTCGGGGGTTTGGGGAAAGAGTTTTTTCAAGTCGATGTCAAAACCGCTTGGGCAATCGATGCTGTAGCGAGAGCGACGTTCTTCGTAGTATTCGCGTAACGTGCGACGAATTCTGTGAATGGGATCAACTTTGGCTCGTGATTTTATCCGTGGAGGTTTCCCGGCGATATCCTGCATCAAGTCGTCAATGTATTCGACTTTTTTCAACGCCTTCCATCCGCTGTACTCTTTTCGCCATCGTGACTTTGGTTTCAACCAGACTGCAAACGTTTCTGCAAAGTCCTCGGCGGGATGGCTTTGAGCGTACCACGGTTCGAGGTGCAAAACATAGTTTTTTGATCGCGGCTTGGGGCGATAGTGATCCGGGTACGGCATCGAGTAATTACCGAACACGCTTCGGTATTGTTTGCGGCGATGCAGTCCCCAGGCGGTGTCGATCGCGTGCCCGGCTTCGTGTCGAAAAATTCGCATGCCCCAGTCACGAGTGCCGCCTTCGACTTCGAGCATCTGGTTTCGCTCAAGCCGTTTGAGTCGTGGATGAGCCAGATAAAACGGAACCGCAATTCCGGGAATGCCATCTGGAGAGAACCACTCATCACTTAACCAGCAGGTGGGACGTAACTTCAGGTCACGAGCTTTCAGTTCTGAGTAAAGTTGATCACGAAGCTCAACCAGCGGAGTGTCTTCCAGCTTCAAGCCGAGATCACAAATGCGAACGTCCAGCAGTTTATCGTCGGTCAATCGAGCCCACGCTGGCTGCGATGATTTGTGAGCCGCCTTCGGTCGAGTCGTTGACTGCGGGGGGCGAGCCCCTGCGGTTTTCAGCTTCGATCGAGAGTTGGTCTGAGGCATATTCAGCAAAACCGCAACGCAGAGAAACATCCTTCACGAAGAAGTTTAGAAGATGCTTTGCCAAATCAGAATACGAAAATCAAAAACGGCCCGGAAAAAAATTTCCGAGCCGATGATGCTGTCGCAATGAATTTCGTGTCAGACAACCGAAGTGACGTTGATGAAAAACTCAAATCGGCTTGCGGCGTTCTTCAGCCACAGCTGGATCACGATGTTCGATCAATCAAAGTGCCATCAACATAGGTTTCGACTCCATCAAGAAAGCTGGACAATGCCTTGCTGCGATACGGTTGTTGCAGTTTTCGAACGGCTTTCGACTCGATTTGACGAACACGCTCGCGAGTTACCGAGAAAATACGTCCAACTTCCTCCAAAGTATAAGAATATCCGTCGGCCAAACCGTATCGCAGTTTGAGAATCTCGCGTTCACGGTAGTTAAGGTGCTCCATCGCCTCGTCAATTCGCGATTTGAGAGCTGCCTGGTGAGTTTCGTAAAGCGGATCCTCTTCGCGGTGGTCCTGCAGGAAGTCCCTGAAGTAGCTGTCATCTTGATCGCCTACTTGTTGGTCCAGTGACAGCGGCGTACGAGCCATTTTCATGATCACTCGGGCGTCGTCGACGGACAAATTCGCCTTTTCGGCCGTTTCTTCGGCGGTTGGCTCACGTCCGAGTGCCTGGACGAGTTCCCGCATGACGTTTCGGACTTTGCTCATTGTGTCAATCATGTGAACGGGCACTCGAATGGTGCGGCTTTGGTCGGCAATGGCTCGAGTGATCGCTTGCCGAATCCACCACGTCGCATAGGTAGAGAATTTATAGCCTCGCTGGTGTTCGAATTTATCCACGGCACGCATCAGACCTGTATTCCCTTCTTGAATCAGGTCCAGGAAGCTCAAGCCACGATTTCGGTACTTTTTCGCGATCGAGACCACCAGTCGCAAGTTCCCCGCAGACAGAACTCGTTTGGCCGCGTCTTGAATCTGATGCAGTTTGTTGGTTCGCTCAACGTGTCGTTTGAGCGTTGCGGGGCTTTCCTGAGCCTTTCGCATCAGCATGTGCAATTCACTCAGCAGTTCTGCGTGGCCGGTTTCGCCTTCGTGACCTGATTCCTTCGCTTCGGATAGCATCGATTGAATTGTCTGCATCCGGCGATTGATCTCCTCCAGCTGGTGGAATAACGGCTGAAGGCGGCTGAAACGAAGATTCAGCTCTTCGACCAGACGAACGCATTTGTTTCGACGAATCACAAGTCGACGCCACGCAGAACGACGCGAGTCCATTGTGAAGTTACGATCGATCGCAATCAAAAAGTCTTCCCGGTTCTCCTTCAGCAGCTGCTTGAGCGTTGCCAGGTTGGGAACCAGACGCTTGATAATACGAGCTTTCTCCACTTTGTTGGTAACCGAGACCTCGATCGTTCGATCCAGGCGAAGCTGCTTGTGATGCACCTTGTTCAGAAGATCGTAGGCTCCGTGCAGCATGAAGTCGCTGGCCAGCAGCGAATTGCGAAATTTGAATCGAGCGGCATCGATCTTTGTGGCGGCGTCAACTTCTTCGTCGCGGCTGAGCAACGGAATTCGACCCATTTCCATCAGATACATGCGTACCGGGTCATCGATCGGGTTCTCAATCTGATTGTCACCCCTGTTTTTTGATTCGGGGGTGGCCGCGTCACCGTCCACGGCATCGTGTGCTTGCCGTTGGTTTGCGGAATTGCGTAGCGAGTCGTCTGTGTAATCTTGAACGTCAGCTTGCTTCGACCGTGCCATGATGTTCCTCGAGAGAGATTCCTTGGTTGATGGCGGTTCAGTAACGCAGCCGTGGTGCCAAAGCGCGGGATCATGTGCTCAAGGGAGGTGAAAATCTCTTTTTGCCCACAAAAACAAGGTTTTGGGCGTTTTGGGCAGCAGGTACGTGGATTCGCGTTGTGGATTTCGCGAAACGACCTCGTTGAATTTTCGCATCGTGTGGTGAAAAGTGAACGTCGGATTGGTCCTTCCTCGCGTGGACGATCACGCAGCCCCGGGATCAGGCGAGTATTCTGCTGCGAACAATGCGGCAGGACAGTCGTGCTCGCGCCAAACAAGGTGAGATAGGCCTCTGATC
Organism: uncultured Pirellulaceae bacterium; assembly: GCA_964468915.1. Classification (GTDB taxonomy): domain Bacteria; phylum Planctomycetota; class Planctomycetia; order Pirellulales; family Pirellulaceae; genus Mariniblastus. The sequence goes on along the minus strand of CAYXWX010000033.1, from coordinate 8,108 downwards.
ACGAAAGGCAATGGTTGAACTGACGGGAGGTCCAAACGTAGAATTTGGATTCAGGTGAAAGGTGACAGTGAAATTTTTCAGGTCGCCTTTAGCTTCTACCTCCCCTACGGCACTCAGGCAGACCTCATTCGGATGGCAGACGACTACTATCAGGTACTTGGATTATCTCGTAACGCTTCGGCGGAAGAGATTCACAAAGCGCACAAAAAACTGGCTCGCAAGTACCATCCTGACCTGCACGAGGACGCCGAGCCCAGAGATAAGCAGCGTGCCAAAGAACAGTTCCAAAAGGTCCAACAGGCTTATGATGTCCTGAGCGACCCCGAGAAGCGGAAAATGTACGACCAGCTGGGGCCGGACTTCGAACGCATGGGGGGAGCAGGCGGGAATCCGTTTCAGGGTGGTGGCAACCCGTTCGGAGGAGCAGGCGGCGCGGATTTCGACTTCAGTCAACTGTTTGGTGGCGGAGGAATGGAAGATATCCTTCGCCAGATGGGTGGCGCCGGAGGCATGGGCGGCAACGCAGGCGGTGGCCGAAACCCATTCGGCGGTCGTTCTCCCGGAGGTCCGCCGCCGCAGCCTCAGGCGGTCGAACAGGAGATTACCGTCCCGTTTTCAGTTGCCGTTCAGGGCGGCCAGCATCAGGTCAGCTTTCAACGCAGTAACGGAAAAGTTGAAAACATCACCGTCAAGATTCCTCAGGGAATTGAATCTGGAAAAAAAATTCGGCTGCGAGGCCAGGGACGTTCAGCTGGTCCCGGCGGACAGCGTGGTGATCTGTTGATCATTGTAAAAGTGGCATCTCACCCCAGCTTTACCCGATCCGGGTTGAATCTGAGTGTGACCGTCCCGATCAGCGTGCTGGAAGCTGCAAACGGAGCAAAAATTGATCTGCCAACGCCGCACGGGACTGTCGTCCTTTCGGTGCCGCCGGGAACCTCCAGTGGCAAATCGCTGCGACTGAAAGGAATGGGCGTTCGGAAAGATGGTGGTCAGAAAGGAGACTTGATCGCCACATTGCAGATTCGCCTGCCTGACGAAATCTCGGATGATGACCGAGCACTGTTGTCGAAACTGGACGACCAATGGAAAGAAGTTGTTGGTCGTTCCGAGATCGTGTGGTAACGATGGGACGTAAACCTTCGTCTTCAGGTCAAGGACAGGCTCAGTCGTTTCCCAAATCGGTTCGTTTGCGTAAAAGTCCCGAATTCGATCGAGTCTATCGTTCGAAACACTATGCGGCAGACGGAACACTAGTGATCTGCGGAGCTCGCAATCAATCTGATGCGACGCGGCTTGGATTGTCAGTCAGTCGTAAGGTTGGGAACGCCGTGGTCAGAAACCGGTGGAAGCGTCTGATCAGGGAAGCGTTTCGCAAGCAACAGGTGGACCTCCCGTCGGGGCTGGATCTGGTGGTTCGTCCGAAAAAAGGAGCCACGTGCGACGGAGCGGCGATCGCTCGATCAATCAGGAAGCTGGCAATCAGATTGGACCGCTCCATTCCGGCCGACGGCGCAAGCGAGAAGGCAGTGAACCAGTGAATGGGCCGATTGCAAAAATCTTGAAATGGCTCTGGCAACTTCCAGGCCTGCTTGCGATTTTGCTGGTGCGATTTTATCAACTGGCAATCAGTCCGATGCTCGGCAGCAACTGCCGATTCACTCCCACCTGCAGTGCGTATTTCATCCAATCCGTTCAGAAATACGGATTCATTCGCGGCACGATTCGAGGCTTATACAGAATCGCCCGTTGCAATCCGTGGTGCGACGGTGGCCACGATCCACCGTGAGTTATTTCTTGAAATGCAGATCGCAGGTGCCATCTTCGTCGCACGGATCCGCTTGTTCACCGGCGATCTTATAGCGACGGTTGGCCACCTGGCGATAGAGAAACTGCCACAACGGCATCGCAAATGGGAAATGCAAAATGGGCGCCGCCAGCCACAGCCGAGGCAAACGCGTCGACAAATAGGCAACCGCTTCGGCTCCTCCGTAGCGACGATCGCTTTTCCCACTAGATTCAGCCGGGACGACGTACATTTGATCCATCATCTGTTCATGACTCAGATCCGGAAAACGTTCCGACACAAGAGGGTCATGAAGCGAAACGAAAGACAGCCGGTCGTGCCCATCCCACCAACGCAAATTTTCGACCTGTTGCCGGCAGAACCGACACTTGCCATCGAAGATCACTACGTCTGCATCGGGTAAGTCTGTAGGGGTCGGTAGTGGATCGAATTGACGTTGGTCGCTGATGGTTGGAACCCCTTCAATGGTTTGATTCTTGTCTGGGTAAGTATAACCGCTTTTTGCCTATCGCATGCAACGGTGGCAGTTGCGGATGAGCGTTCAGTGACGCACCATTTTCAGATGCCTTTGAGTGGTTCATCCGGTATAATCTTACGTTCGGGCTGCAACTATCCTTCAAGAGCGGATCAATGAACGAAATTCACCAGCAAGTTCGCACCGCACGGCGGCGTCTGGCGATCGCTCGGTTTATGAGCGCATTCGGTTGGTCGGTGTTTGCCGGGTTGCTGCTGACGGTGATCGGGCTGATCATTCCAAAGATCTGGCATCTGAGTTTTCTGAAGACTCAGGACCATTTCGATGCGTGGACACTTTCGTGGTTGGTCGGTGGAGGTGTACTGGGGCTGCTGGTTGCCTGCTGGTGGGCATGGACTGGCCGAAATTCTGAAGTTTTAGCCGCCGCGGAAATTGATCGACGTTTTGGGCTCAAAGAACGACTTTCCAGCGCGGTGTCGTTGCCAGAATCGGACCGAGAGTCAGAAGCGGGACGTGCATTGCTGGTTGATGCGACGGATGTTGCCTCGACGATCGATGTGCGTGACCAGTTCGGATTTCAGCCAACGTGGCGGTTGGCGCTTCCGCTGATTCCACTGTTGCTGCTGTTTGGTATTGGCTTTCTTCCAAACGCGACTCGATCCGCTGCAGCTGCTGGCAAAGATGACAGTGATCGACAGCAAATCAGAACGGCCATTGAAGAAGCCCGAAAGAAACTGGCTGAAAAAAAACGACAAATGGTGGCCAAGGGACTGGAAGAAACAAAGCTTGATCTGGGATCGCTGGAGAAGAAATTTGACCAGCTGCTCGAAGACAAATCGGTCACCAAAAAGGATGCCCTGGTCAAGCTGAACGACATCAAACAACAGATCACGCAACGAAAGCAGGAACTTGGCAGCAGCAAGGATCTCAAGGAAAGCCTGAACCGTCTTGGCAATGTGGGAAGTGGCGTGACAAAGAAAATCGCTGATGCGATGGCCAAAGGAGATTTGCGAGAGGCTCAAAAAGCGATGGCGGAATTGGCCGACAAGTTAAAATCAGGGAAGCTGGGTGACAAGCAACGAGACCAACTGGCTAAAGATCTTGATGCTCTGGCAAAGCGCTTGAATGAAGTTGCCAGTCGACATGAACAGGAAAAGCAACGTCTCAAGGAAGACATTCAGCGTGCGATCGAGAAAGGCGATCTAGATCAGGCAGCCAAACTTCAGCATCAGCTCGATCAGAAACAACAGCAAGATCAACAACAGCAGAAATTGAACAAGCTCGCGCAGAAGTTGCAGAAATGTGCTAATTGTGTGAAGCAGGGAAAAGGCAATTCCGGGAAGTCCAATCAGCAAAAGACAGGTACGCAACCCGGCGAAAGCAGTGCTCAGTCCGGCCAGTCGGAAATGAAGCAGGCCGCGCAGGCGTTGGAAGAAATGGCCGACCAACTGCAGCAAATGCAGCAGGACCTGGACGAAATGGAGAACCTGGAAGACCTTGAGCGAATTGCTCAACAGTGTCAGCAAGGTTGCAACGGCGATGGCGACCCGAATCAACCGCCTCGATGGAACGATTTTGGCAAAGGGAAAGGCCCGGGCGGCGGCAAGCGTGGATTGGAAGATGGCGAAACCGGAACGTTCAAGTCTCGCGTGAAGGCCAAGTTGCAGCGCGGGCAAACGGTGATTACGGGGTCCGCCGACGGAGACAATATTTCCGGTCGATCAGTAAGTGAAGCCCGTGAATTGATTCAGGCTGAAATGAGCAAGGAATCCGATCCGTTGGAGAATCAACAGCTCCCTCGATCTCAGCGGGAACATGCAAGACAGTATTTTGAAGCGTTGCGGGACGTGGATTGACGGTGGACAAGCTGGTTTGGACGGCGGATTGCGAACGAGAGATAAGCAGGGCATCAGGCAGGGGCATCCATGTTTCTTGAACGTTGGAATCGCGAGCTGGGAGGATTGGCGGCGTTTCTGCTGATTCTTTACGGAGCAGTCACGTGGACCCATCGCACCACGGAAGGCTCCGGGTCGGATGATGTCAATGCTTCGCAGATGACCAAGGCTCGCATCTATTCCGATTCGGCCCTGTACCGATCGGATTTCGAGAACGCTTCTCTTCATCTGAATGACCTGTTAGTGGCTGATCCGCACAACAGTCACGCCAGGTACAGATTGGCCTGGTGTCACTACGACCAATACATGAAGTTGTACGCGAGGCTGCGTTTTTCCCGTCGCGACTCGATCACAGATCCAGCGCGTTTGAATTCGATGAAAGTAAAGTTGAAAGAACACGGCGACGAAGCGATCAAGTTGTTTCAACGCTGCACCCGATCGCATCGATATCGTGGCAAATCGCTTTTTCAGCTGGCCATTCTGTCCGCGTTGCGCAGGGATCGTGAGCAAACGCTCGATTCTCTACAACGGTTTCTGTCGTTGAACTATTGGACAAAGCTGGGGATTGCGCAGCGGCGAGAATTTGGATTTCTTCTTGATGATTCAGAGTTTCAGCGATTGGTTGTCGAGGAACAACGAATCAAAAAACGAGGTGCAGGCAGGGGAACAGCGGAGATTTATATCAATTCGCCAAGGCTTTGAGGCGGAACGTCTCAGTGAAATGTGACCGCTGGCCGGCGCTCATTGCGTTGCGTGATTGAAATCGCAATTGCCTTACAGAGCGTGGAAATATCGATTCGCCCACGTACGGATGATTTGAGCGACGAACGTCACGTCGTGCTTTTGATTAACCAGCAAGTGGTCGGCTCCGTCGAGCGTAATTAACGAAGTCACTCCACCACTCTGCTGAAGCAATGTTTGCGCGTGCGGCCAGGCGACGGTTTTGTCTTCGGGCGAATGAAGAATCAGATGTGGCATGCGGATCTGCTGGATCTCACTGGCAAGATCGCGGTTGCGAAGACTCTCGACCAACTGCATGGTGATTGGCCACGCTTGTCCACCAATGACGACTTCGCCCTGCCCTGTCGATTCGATTTCATGGTTCTGGCTTAACAGGTATTCGGCCAGATGTGCGGTGCATGAAGGGGCCGCCAACGTCACAAGCGCTTTCAGGTTTGAAAGGGGCCCGGATTGCATTGCCGAGGATTTTCCGGCAACGGCCATCGCGGCGGCTCCTCCCAGAGAGTGTCCGATCAACAGCTTGGGGCTCTGATAGTTTTCTGCAAACCAAGCGATGGCGGCGGTCAAATCAGCAACATTCGTTTCGAAATTCGAATCCTCGAAACGTCCTTGACTGTTACCAATTCCACGAAAGTCAAACCGTAGCGTAAGAATGCCAAGCTTTGCGAGCTGTCGGCTGATCCGGACGGTTGCCTTCAAATCCTTCGAGCAGGTGAAGCAATGGGCGAACACGGCAGATGCCACTGTTTCATCGTCAGGTAGCTCAACAACGCCAGCCAGTGCTATGCCTTCGGCGCCGGGGAATGAAATTCTTTTGCTGGGCATGTCCGCACAATCATTTACCAGGGAGCGACCCTTGGGAGACCTTTTCAGGGTCACCACAGAAGGCAACGTCTCCTCAGGCAATCCAAGTAACGATTTCGTTCAGAAGCATCCTATCGATGAATCCCGTCGGTCGCGAAATTCGCTTCCTGCTGAGGCTGGATCATCAAGTGTCGAATCGACTGCTGAACCTCGTGGAAGCCTCCGTCGTCGGTGTTCATCGGTTGCCACGGAGACGTGTGCAATCGATTCCTTTGATCGACACGGTAGTCAGTTGACTGAGCTGCATGGGTAACGTTTTGTGGCGTTTGCAGCGATCCGACGACCACATGATCCCGATCCCGCTGCTGGATACTGGCGACGGCAGGCAGTTTTTCTGGTTCGGCACCAGCGGGTACTGCACTCAATTTCAGCACTGGACTGTTGGATGTAATCACGCGAGCCATTGGTGCGGTCGTTGTTTGAGAATGAGAACTTTCACCATCCGGTTGGATGGGATTTGCATTCAGCGTCAATTCAGCCGACCCGTTCTCATGGGCTGGCAGAGGCCGCATGAACTGCGAGTTTGAATTTGCAGCAACTGGCGGAACCGAAGTCATTGGCTGCGGCGTCACGCTGTTCCATCGCTGAGCTTCTGCAGGGAGAGGCTGGAAGAAGACGGGAGCTGGCGATGGCTGCCGATTTGACATCGCATACCTGGCATGTTCTGTCAGTCGAGCTTCACGAACGGGAGCGTGCGTCGGCTTGCGGCTGTTATAGATCAGATGGTTCTGCACGGGCCTGGCCTTGAGCACGATCGATTTGGGAACGACTGGTGCAGCGACCTCGTGAACATCATGCTCGATGATTGGTTCAATCACAGGCGCTGCAACCTGTTGTGCAGGCTGAGTGAGAGTTGGAGTGGGATCGACACGTTCGGGGCGAGATCGAGTAGAAGGTTGCATGCGAGCTGACGGTTGCGTGCGAGTTGACTCATGTGTTGACGTTTGAGTCGGAGCAAACCAGATTGAATGGCCGCGACGCGTCGTTGGCTTCTCCACTTCAGGCGTGGTTTCGTAGACGGATTCCCGTTTCACGCTGAGCTTGCCCAGCGGTCTGATTTTGAAGACACCTTCGTCCACTGCGGGGCCAGCTTTTTCGATGAACAGCGAAGGCGCTTGAGCAGAAACCGGCTCTGAGGGAACAAAGGCGATGGATCGTTGTCGGTTTGTTTTCAATTTGAAGCTGCTCTCAGGCGAAATCAGCTGCGGCGCTGTGTCCTGAGCAGGTTTGGGATCGGGTTTCAGACTTTCTGTCGCCGGGGTTTCCGTGATCGGTTGGTTTTGCACCTCGACTGCTGGTTCAGGAGGCAGCGAATTGGTCAACTCTTCATCCTCAATCAGTTGTCCCTGAATCTCTTGCTCGATTGGTTGCTCGATCGTCTGAGGCTCCGGGGTAAATGCCGGCTCGGTTCGGCTTGAATCTGAAACAGTGTTTTCCATGTCAGATTGCCCCATCGTCGCGTCAATCACTGGCGCTACAATCGTTTGTTCCTGGCCCTCCTGAACGGCCGGAGCGACGTTGACTGGTTCATAGACCGGGTCGATTACGTACTGATTCGTCGTCTGGCGTTTCATCTGGCATGTGTAGCAATCACATTCGCCGCGGCGAACAACATTTCGCGAAGCAGTTCGGGTAACGGACAATCCACGCTTGCCACGGACTTTGCATCCCGATGAGCTGGCGATCACAACGGCCAACGAAAGTAGAACAACTGATGAGAGTCTCATAAGGGATCCGTCCTTGAATCACTGAGCAACCGGCATAGATGATGCGACCGACGCATAAATCGGTCCTGTCAGGTCTATCGACGAACAAAATCCAGACCATCGGAATTAGTTTCAGTCCGGAAACAACCGGCGCATCCCTCAAGGAAGAACGACGACGCAAATACGTTATTCCTGGAACCATCCGGATAATCGGCACAGTTTCAAATCGCATCTGGCGCTATTGAGTACGCGATAAGGAGGAAGGCGAGATAGAACTTTCCCCCACAATAAAAATCAACTGGAAACCCGAAGATTCACATCCATCAAATGGTAGGTTCCGTTCTGTCGCTCGCCTGAAACGCTGCCGAAATCGCGTGCCAGCATTTCGAAGCGACTGCAAAGAGGAATCCAACGCGGGATATCGCAACGTTTGTGGCGTGCCGCGTCCGGTTGCATGGTCCTGTCAGGAATTTGCAAGCAAAAACGAAAAGTCCAAATCGATTTCAGGCTCGCCGCAGTCAGTGCCGTCAGGAGCGATCACGTCGGAAGAACTCGAGCTTCCCGGCTACTGCTTTGTTCCAACTGAAGATTAGGGTTGACCGACCGAATCATCATTCCGT
>CAYXWX010000032.1:0-40032 GCA_964468915.1 uncultured Pirellulaceae bacterium | reverse complement strand
CTAAAGGCAAACAAAATCGCCGCCGTCAAAATTTCCTTCTCTCGTTACGCACGCTTCTTGTTGCGGTCGCAATACTCGCATGCGTTCTGGCGTTTTATTCGCGCGAGTATCATCGTCAGCGGCAGATCAACGCGTCGATCATGAAACTGAGAGACCACGGAGCGATCGTGTACGTTGTCAATGACAACCAACAAAGCTCGAATGGCTCTCCCATGCCGATAACGCTGTGGTCTGTGCTCACCTGCAGCCCTACCATCGCGACAGTTGTGGAACTTTCGAATGCAACTGAAGTCAAAGAATTGATTCCAGCTATGCGGATTCAGATTGGAGGCTTATCTCGCCGGACCGGCGAGCGTCATTTCTGGGTCGACCTTTTGGGCAATCCTGATATTTCAGCTGCGTTGGTCGAGGAGATGAAGCTTGGCTTACCGAACTGCATTTTCTATAGGCGAACGACCATCCCCGACTCTATGGCACACCAACTCGAGGCAGGCATGTCGCAAGAACAAGTGGTCGACCTGATCGGATCGTTTCTCTACGGCCAAAAAACTGATTGGCCAGGGCAGAAAGAGAATACCATTCGCAATCTCGGAACGGAGTCCAAGGTGCCGTATACCAACGCCGCGGGCTTGGAAACGTGGACCTACTTCACTGACCCTGACGGGATCGGAAACATCGGCATCGACTTTACCGCTGACCGAACTGTGGGCTCAGTCTGGACCGACCGAGGGATTAAAAAGCATCGCGGCCTGACAAGGGTTTATCCAATGATCGGCGGGCTCAGTCGATAATCTGTGAGTTTGTCACCGCATACGGCACTTGCAAGACATTCAAGCCACTCTACCACCGGAACAAGCAAGAGCCCCAGGTCAGACCTGCGCCGAAGCCCAGCATCATCACGACCTTGCCGGGCTGGATGCGCCCATCTTCCAATGCTTCAGACAGCGCGATGGGGACGCTGGCCGCCGAAGTGTTGCCAAAACGATCCAGATTGACCACAAATTTCTCCCGCTCGATTCCCATCGACTCAATCGCAGCGTCAATGATTCGCACGTTCGCTTGATGAGGAACGATCAAGTCAATGTCATCCAGTTGCAGTTCGGATTGATTCAACATTTCGTTGATCGCGTCCGGGATCAGGCGGACTGCCCATTTGAAGACGGTGCGGCCGTCCATCTTCAGATAGTTGGTCCTGTCGGTCAAAACCTCCTGACTGAGTGGTTGTCGGGAACCTCCGCCCGGCACCAGCAGGCAACTTGCCTGACCTCCGTCTGATCCCAACTCATAAGCGAGAATGCCGGGCTCATTCTCTACCGTTGAACTTTCGGCCGGCCCCAGAATCACTGCCCCGGCTCCGTCTCCGAACAGCGGATACGTTTTCACATCGTTCGGATCGCAGACCGTCGTCATTGCGTCTGCACCGATGACGAGTGCTCGTTTGCTGCTGCCGGTCTTGATGAACTGGCTGGCGGTGACCAGTGAGTACACGAATCCGCTGCAGGCAGCATTCATGTCGATCGCTGGAGCCTCAATCCCCAATGCGTGCTGGACCAGATTCGCCACCGACGGCGTGAAATGATCCGGGGTCATGGTCCCCACGACGATCAGGTCGATCTCGCCGGGTGACACGCCCGCTGATTCCAAACATGCTCGGCCCGCCTCAATTGCCAGGTCGCTGGTCGCCTGCTCCGGTCCAATCTGAAACCGTTGCTGGATCCCGGTCCGCTTGATAATCCATTCCGGGTCGCAGCCAAGGTTTGCCAAAGCTTCGTTAGGAACCTTTATTTCCCCAACTGCGTATTTACAAGCGAGGATGGAGATTCCGCTGAGAGATGTTGCTGCCAATGAGCTGTCCGTGAGTTGCTGTTGCCGAATGAATCAATTTGACGACACGGCGAAGAAGTTGTTCGGTTCGTCGCTTCGAACAGAACTGTTCGAGCCAATCGGGCTTGGAAAACCTGTCAAAAACCATACGAAAAATTGGTCTGTCAGGGCGATTTTGTGACGAACAAAATACCCGTTTGGTTGACTTTACATTGAATTTTCCGCATGGATAAGGCGGCTTGAGGCCAAAAACATTGATTCTCAGTGTGCACCCCCTTTTTTCGGGTGTTTCTCGCAGTTGATTACGATACAGTGGGCGACTGCACGGAACGTGAGGAGCGGCTCTGTCGCCCGTATAAGCAGTGTGTCTCCGGACGCACGATCGTTAATTGTTCTTTGGAAAAGTGAACATATGAGCCTATTGGCAGTTGTATATAAGCTTGTCCCTGAAGCACCGATTCTGGTGGCTTTTAACCGGGACGAGCCTCTCGAACGTATTTGCCCTGCTCCCTCGATTCAGTCGGGAAAACCCAGAGTTCTGGCCAGCATGGATCAGACCACCGGCGGAACCTGCCTAGGAGTCAACCAGAATGGATTGTTCGTAGGGGTAATTCGACGCCGTAAATTTGATTCTCCCGTCAGTCCCAAGTCGCGTGGAGCCCTCGCTCGCGAGATGCTCCGGTGTAATTCGGCCCAACAAGCAGTCGATATGGCCCTCGAGGAGCTGGATTCAGGCGAGTACGACGGTGCTAACTTCGTCGTTGCGGATTACGAGAATGGCTGGTGCGTCCACGCTGGAAACGACGTGAACGTCACTGAGCTTCAGCAGGGCTTGCGAATTGTCAGCGAGAAAGACATGGATGACGCTCGGGACGAACGCGTCGCCATGGCACGCCGATTGCTAACTTTACAGACGCTTGATTCGCCCGTCAAATTTTTGGCGATCGCCAGCAAGGTGCTCGCTCGTCCTCCGATCGCTCCGGATAGACCCAGCATGGTCATCCACGAGAAGGATTACGGAACCGTCAGCTCCACGCTGATCGCACTTGGCAAAAAACCTCGTGATGCGATCTATCAGTATTCAAATGGCGCTCCTGACGAAGCGAAGTTCGAGGACTACTCGCCAATGTTGCGAGACATCCTCAGCCGAGGTCTCCGCGAAGCTCGTGCGAAGGCAGAGGCTGAAGCCTCGTCTTAGGCATCGCAATTGAATCGCGGCCTGGTCAACAGAATCTGGCGATCTGAAAACAGGAATGCCGGCTTGGATATTTCAAGCCGGCATTTTTTTATTACCCCAGCTTTCTTGTATGCACCAGGTGAGTTCAGATTCACGCCAGCGATGGACTCTGTTCATCCCAACCGCTTCACCACGAATCTCAAGGCGGCTATTTTCCAGACGAAGCCTTTGCCGGCTTTCTTACCGTCGTCTTACGACGCTTTGGCTTCGGAATAGATGTTGTTTTCCCGATTCGCGTTCTACCATCTAAAAGAGTCTGACCCGGCTTGCACTTCGGTTTTCGCGTTGGCCGTTTCGCTGCCAATTGCTTGCTTGACTCCCGCGTTGTAGCAAGTCGGCAGACGATCGCGTTGCCTCGTTTGCCCGTTTCAATTGCGGCCGAAGTCTTTCGCAACACGTAGGCAATCTGCTGAGCATGCCAACGCGGGACGCCCAATCCTTCCGCCAATTCGGCGGTATCAAATTGTTTTGGCAAGCTGGCAGGCAGAAGCTTTTGCAGATCGCGGATCGATTCATAGCGAACCATCTCTCCCATCTCCAGGATCTTCTGGTCCTTTATCTGAAACGCATTCTTCCGTCGCCGCCGACGACGTTTGCCCTGCCCCGGGTAGCGAACCTCCTCGATATCGATCAAGGGAGCGATCAACGTCAGATTCGGATGAGGAAACACTCGCGTGAAATACAAAAGCTCATCAAAAATGCTCAGCTCGGAACCTTTCTTCGGGCTCCACCGCCGATCGATTTCCCGTCCATCGATCGAGTCCAGCTTGATCAGTCTCTTGCGGCGGATCAATGGCTTGACCACATCCACGACGTGCCCGTCCTCCAGCAGCTTCTGCACTTTTGCGCGAATGGATGCGAGACCGCTGCGTTGAATTTCAACCAGGCGATTTCCGTTGACCACGTCGATCCGATATCGTCCCAAACGGACCTCCAGCTGAGAATCCGATTGTCGGAAGTAGTCTTTCAATTGTCGGTGAAGCGTCGTTTCCATCAGTCCCGCGGTTCGTCTTTTTGTCGCAGCCTGAACTCATCCTACCGCAACGCTCGGGAATTCCGCTACATCATTCGAACCTTGAAAAAAGCGTCGACTGAGCATTGAATCTCTCGCTTGAAATCAGCTCGCTGAGCAAGAAACCCGATTTCGCTGTGTCAAACGGCAGGCGACATTCACCTTTTGGCGCCTACTGAGCATCGAACAACCGATCGAATTTTTCGCGTACGGTTTGGCGACAGTTCTTGATCGATTCCAACATTTCATCTGAATCTGAATGCTCAAGGAGCATCGCCAGTTTTGCCAACTGACCAGGATCACTGGGTAGATCATGCCGGGCCGTCGTATTCATCAAACGCAACTGAGCTTCGATTCGGCGGAGTTGACTGTAGCGTTCGGTCAGCTGATCGCCGACGCTCGCATCCAGAAAGCCTGCGCTAACCAGATTGGAAATCGCTTCAATCGTACCGGGAACGAGAACTCGCTCGTCATCTCGAGCGTGTTTCAGTTGCAACATTTGAATCGCAAACTCGATGTCAATCGTGCCACCGACACTGCGTTTCAAATTGGTTTGTTCACAGTCCGCCTCCATCGCTGAACGCATTTTACGAATCGAGCCTGCCATGTCAGCCGACCATGGCTTCTCCGTTAACAATCGCCTGACCAATCCCATTGCCTTATCGGTAATGGACTGTTCACCGAACACCGGACGGGCCTTGCACAACGCCTGCCGTTCCCAAAGCTGCCCCGTATCGGACGAAAAGTAGCGTTCGAATTCATCAAACGAAACCGCCAAAGTTCCGCTCTTACCCGTTGGTCGCAAACGACTGTCAATCTCATAAAGCTGGCCTTGACTGGGTGAATGAGCGATAAACCGTGTTATGTCGGCAGCCAACTCGCTGAAGAAAAACGGAGCCGTAACCTCTGGCGCAAGATGGTCTTCGATGCCGGACGACGAATCGTACAGAAATATTACATCCAGATCGCTGTGATAATTTGGCTCCTCGCCACCCAGCTTCCCGAGCCCCAGAATAACGAAAGGGCATTCGAACTCGTTCAATAAGAAATCCGATTTCCCTTCGCCCGCATGGCGGCGAATCATTTTCTGATAATGATGAAATGCAACCGACTCAAGACAAAGACTGGATACGTCCGACAACGCCCGGTGGATGTCTCGAATATCGTCCCGACGCAAGAGATCGCGAACACCAATCCGCATGTGCTGAGTATTCTTGAAACTGTGCAGCACCAGTGCGAGATCCTCGGCACCTCGAGAAAGCTCTTTCAGGTTCTGTTCAAGCCATGAACGACTGGGAAGCTGCTGCAGCTGAAGAGCATCCATCAGTTCGTCAATCATTCCCGGATTCTGCTTCAAGATCGAAGCCAGATAGTCCGTCAGCGCACACATTCGAATGTACAACCGCAACGTGGGAGGGTTGAAACTGAACAGCTCCCATAAGACTCCTTTGGCACCAAGCGAATCACTGATGGTGGTCAGCGCCACAAGGGTCGCGTCGGGGTCAGGCATCAAACACGCTTCCTGCAACAGCGAAGGCGTGATCGCCGCAAAAAAGTGTTGACAACGACGCGCCGACAAAAACGGCGTGGACTCGCGGGCTAACTCCATCAGACGTTGATACGTCTGCATTTCGTCTCGGAAACCATACCGAGACAACGTCTCGCGTATCATCACCTCTCCCGGATAAGCATCGAGGATCAGATCCACTTCCGGGGGCACGTTATCTTGATGTAGTTTTGCGCTCAGTCCGTCCGTTTCGTACCCCTGCCCCGGTGGAACGCTGAACGCACCATGCAGCAGGTGGTTGAGAATCGATCGATTGGTTTCCGTTCTTTCTTCCAAGTCACTTTGAAACTGCTCCAAAGCCGTTTGCTGATTTGAATCGATGTAGTTCATCCTCCGCGCCACGACTTTCAAATCCTTCGCGCCACTGGGAAGCGTGTGGGTTTGCAGGTCATGCACGATCTGTAAGCGGTGCTCAAGCTTTCGCAGCCAACTGTAGTTGTGGTAGAGCAGATTTCCTTCCTTGACCGTCAGACAATCCGCCCGTTCCAGACGCTTGATCGCGCGGAACGTGTTGTGGCCACGAACCTCCTTCAACAGACAACCGTTAAGCAGCTGCAAAAACTGAATTGCGAATTCGATATCCCGAATACCCCCTCGACCGGTCTTGATATTCGTACGGTCTTCACCTTCCAGCAGTGCACGACGCTCAATCTTTCGTTTCAGCGCCTTGATTCCAGAAATATCGGTGCGACTGAGGTTAGGCCGATAAATCCAATGTGAAAGCTGCCGCAAAATGCCGCGACCGAGTTTCAGGTCACCCGCAATGGGACGCGCCTTGATCAGCGCCTGGCGTTCCCATGTTCTTCCCTGCAAGTCGTAGTATCGCAGCACCGATCGCAAAGAGTGACAGATCTTGCTGCGAGAACCATGAGGACGCAGACGCATGTCGACTCGGTACGCTCGTCCCATTGGAGTCTCGTCTCCGAGCAGTTTGACGATCAGTTGAGTCAATTTTTCGAAATACTGGTCATTGGTTCGTGAGGGATTGCCGGTCGTTGGCGATTGCAGGTTCCCGTCCTGTTCATAGATCATGACCAGATCGATATCACTGGAGTAATTCAGTTCTCGACCGCCAAGTTTTCCCATCGCGAGAATCACGTACTGACTCTCCGAACCGTCTCGTTTAAGTGGCCTCCCCCATTGAGCTTTCAGGTGACGACTTGCCCAGACAAAAGCTCCCTGGCACAGTGACTCAGCAAGGTAGGAAATCTGCTCGGCAACCAATTCAACACGATGCCCCACGATCAAATCACCGTACGCAATCCGCAACGTCTGCTGATGTTTGAAGTGACAAATCACTCGCGTTGCTTCGTCGATCGTTTGCGCCGCATCAATCGACGGCGCTAGCTGGCGATCCAGGATAGCTCGGGTGCACCGCCTACCTTTCGTTGCTCTGACTCGAGGGTAAGCGTCAAGGTCATGGATCAACAGGTCAGCCAGATACTGGCTGGATGCGAACAACATCAACATCCAGGGAAGTGCCGCGACATCTTTTGAGATCATCTCGTCCAGTAGAGCCGCCCGATCGTTTCCACCTGGCGACGAATCGGTCTTGTTCGAAGCGGAAAGATAACGCTCAAGATGATTGAGCGCCATATCTGGATCACTGACTTCCGGCAACAGATTCTGCAGTTGGCCCAGTAAATCAACGGCACGAGTCTGCGAATTCCAGATCTCGGCTACCTGTAGCAAGTTGGACGAACTCGCTGCCATATTGCGAAACCCGGCTTCGGTCAGCCATGTGTTGGTCATGGCAGGATTCTGTAGTACGGCAGCTAGAGAAACCTTGTCCATCGCAGACCACTATAACCCTCGGCGATACCGAGATTTTGGTTTCGCAGGGGCGGCACGCTTCGGCTCGTTCGCGGCGCGGATCTTGTCCACGTCGGCCTGCAGCGGGTCCTTTTTCAGCTGGACGTTGATCTTCTGCTCGATGCTGGTCAGCTCATTCCCCTGGTCGGGCCGCACCAGCGAGAACGCGACGCCCTGTTTGCCCATCCGCCCCGTTCGGCCGACTCGGTGAACATAGTCGTCACTCAATTCCGGGATATCAAAGTTGATAATGTGCGAAACGTTCGTGATATCAATGCCTCGACCCACGACATCCGTCGCCACCAGATATCGAACGGTTCCCGCACGAAAATCCTTCATCACTCGATCGCGTGCCGACTGAGTCATGTCACCGTGCAACGTCGCTACGCCTTTGAACTGATTCGACTTGTAAAGTTTGCGATAAAGCTTTTCAGTGCCAAGCTTGGTACGGCAGAAGATGATCGACTGCTCAGGCTGTTCACGTTTCAGCAGCTTCACCAGGATGTCATACTTCATTTCACCAGGCACGGTGATGTAGAACTGCTCGATCGTGTCGGCCGCCACGCTGCCTTGAGAAAAATTGATCACCTTTGGCTGGTACATATACGTCTTGGCCAATTTAATGATCGATTCAGGAAGCGTCGCACTCAGCAACATGGTCTGACGTTCCTCAGGGCAGCGGCGCAAAATCTTTTCGATGTCTGGACGAAATCCGATATCCAA
Source organism: uncultured Pirellulaceae bacterium (assembly GCA_964468915.1). GTDB lineage: Bacteria > Planctomycetota > Planctomycetia > Pirellulales > Pirellulaceae > Mariniblastus. The sequence goes on along the minus strand of CAYXWX010000032.1, from coordinate 31,857 downwards.
CATTCGATCGGCCTCGTCCAGAACGACAAACCACAACTGGTCAATGTTCAACGTTCGCCGGTTCAGGTGATCAATCACTCGGCCGGGTGTTCCAACCACGACATGACAACCTTTCTCAAGCTGGTTGATCTGCTTCTTGATTGGTCGTCCACCGTACAGACAGCAACAACGCACTTCACGCTCGTCCGACATGCGGCGGAATTCATTCTCTACCTGAACCGCCAGCTCACGAGTCGGCGTCAGTATCAACGCTTGCGGTTTCGGTTTGCGGACTTCAAGATCCAATTGTTCCAGAATTGGAATCGCAAACGCAGCGGTCTTGCCCGTGCCCGTTCGGGCTTGACCGATCACGTCGTACTCGTCCATCGCCAGCGGAATCACACCCGCCTGAATGGGAGACGGCTTTTCATAGCCGATCTTTTTCAGCGTCGCCAGCATTTTGTCGGACAGGCCAAGCCGGTCAAACGAAAGAAGTTGTTTACGTTTCAAAACTTGCCCGGGTTATCGATCTGAACGGATTGTGATCGTCACTGGCAACTGGCAAAATGAAATTCGTCACCCGGACACCAAAATTCGACTGCAAAAGGCAACGATTTTGATCCATTGGCGGCAAATTTCATTCGGCCACTCGCCCGATCAAGCCACCCCAATCATGATGGGGTTTTTCAATACGATCACTGAGCGTTAACACGCTCGATTTAAGCGATATAAACTATCGGTGCCGTGGCGACCGGTCAACGTGGTCGGCTAGTCATTTCACCTACTTACTCGCCCAATTTCACTTACTTACTCGCCCAGTTCGGCGGAAAACGTTCTTATCCTCATGCTTCAAAACCTGATCGAGACGATCACCCTGCCATCCGGAGACAACCGAGCATGGCTGGCACGCGTGGCCCAGGCTGCTCGTGTCATCCGCGACATGCGTGATTCCGAGCTGGACGAACTGGCCGAACAACTGCTTCAGCTGCAGGCCCAGTTGGCGGCTCCGGGAGATGTTGGTCCGAATCTGCTGACAGCCGAAAAATTTCAGGATGCGCTGCAGCCCGTGCTGGCGGAGCTTAACCATCGAGAAGCCGTCGCTCAGCAATCGTCCCAACAAGACGATCAACCGGAGGCCTCCCAATGGTCTTCTAACCGTATCGGCGCAGTGGCCCAGCTTTACCACCGACTTCCTCCCGATCAAGAATTGCGTAACCACATTCTGCATCTGCTGGCGTTGACGCGACAAGATGAAGCGATGGAGGTCTGGAGCAACCTTCTGTCCGACGATCCCCCGGAACATCGGCCCGGAATCGGTCTGGCTTTCGCACCGTTAATGCAAACTGGCTATGCACCTTCGGGAGACGTATTGACCAAGTTGCTGCATCACGCGACGGCGCATCCGCAGATCGCTCCGGCTGTGTTTGACTTGTTCAATTTTTATTTCCGCGGCGGTCACATGGAGCATCATCCCGCTGCCAGTCGGTGTGAGGAATTGGCGTCACTGCTGGGCCAACTGGCGAAACAGATGGAGAAGATTGAACGGGGCGAATTTCCTGAAGGGATCACCCCAACCAAGGTCAACCGACTTGTCTCCGACTCCGTTGCCATGATCATCTCCCTTTGTGATCTGTTCGCGCTGCTTGACTACAAGCCCGCGATTGCTGATCTGCATCAATCGCTGAATCTTAAACATCGCCGGATTCAGACCGAAGCCGCGTCCGCGCTGGCTCGACTGGGTGATGACGATGGCCGACAAGCATTGATTCGACTGGCCGAGGAACCCGTGGCTCGCATGCGAGTGCTTGCCTACGCGGAAGAACTTGGACTGTCGAAGGAAATTTCCCTGGAGCTGCAAGGAGAACTGGCGACTGCAGAAAGTCATCTGGCAATTTGGCTGTCCGAACCCAAACAAATGGGGCTGGCACCCAGCAAGTTGGAACTGGTCGATCAACGAGAATACTATTGGCCCAGCTACGAGCATCCGTTGCAGTGCTATTTGTTTCGATTCACTTACGGATCGGGCGATCGGACGTTCACGAACATTGGCATTTGCGGGCCGCTGACTCATGCGTTCGCTGCGGATGTTCAGCCACTGAGCATCGATGACATCTACGCCGCCTTTGCCGGCTGGCAGACGGTACACAACGACATCTTTCAAATGACCGTCGCCCAGGCACAGAAGAGTTTCTCGAACGATTTTCGTCGACTTGAGAGCTCACTGAAGTCTTCAGAGGCCGATGACGCTGAAATTGAATCGGTCGGTAGTTTTTTCGGCGACTTGGTACTGATCGCGTCAGCCACGCAAGAGGATGAACCGGGCACGCTGATTGTCGAATCCGAAACCACTCACTGGATTCCTGCTGGAAACCCCAAGGCACCGATTGATTGGCAGCTGGCGTACTCGATCTGGCAAGGCCGTCAGTTGCTGGCCAGTTTCAATCGCAGTGAGTCTGCGTGAAACAGGGAGTTTGTGAACCGGAGCAAGCGTTCAGACCAATCGCCAACACCAGTCGAAAACCCTAGAATCACCAAAGGTGACATTCGGTGGCCGGAAGGCACTGAAAGCGGCTCGGACAGAGCCTCGTCCCAGGACGGTGAAAAGGTTTGCTTAACGCTCTATTCACAACCCGAAACGTGAGTGAGGGACCGCATTGTTCGAGCCTTTATTCCCTCGCTGACGCAGCGGGTTATGATTTCCACCATCCCAGACTCGCCCTCCCACAAGCGGAACGCCAAACAACTGTACCCCGTCAACTGTACTCTTTCGACTTGCTAAAAATGGACACCCAAACTCGCACTCATCGAATTCTGATCGCGGACGACAACGAAGCGAATCGCGAATTACTGGAAGCTTACCTCGCTTCGATGGATTGCGAGATTGACTATGCGGTCGACGGCAAGGAAACGATCGACAAAGCCAAATCATTTCAACCAGATTTGATTCTGCTGGATATCATGATGCCAAAGCTCAGCGGCTTTGAAGTCTGCGAGCAGATCAAAGGCGACGATCAGTTGAAACACATCATGATCCTGATGGTCACGGCCCTTGACGAGCTGGGCGACGTCGAGCGAGCGGTTGATGCCGGCACGAATGATTTCCTGTCCAAGCCCGTCAATCGACTGACGCTGCAGAAACGAGTCGAGAACATGCTGATGCTCAAAGGCATGGCCGACGAAAATGAACGCCTGCGTCAATATATTCAACAAGTCGAAGACGCTCGATAACACTACCGTCGCATCGCCCGAGCTGCTTGAAACGGATTGTCAGCGCCTTGCATTTTCTGTTCGTCGCGGATTTCCTGATCGGACATCTGTAACTTCCGCTGATGTGAAACCCAACGCAGACCGTAGTCTGCGACCGACGTCACCAGCATTGCCAAAGCAACAAAAAGTGCCGTCGACAAAACCACGTCCATCATTCGAGTCACCATCTGGTCGGCAGGCAAACCGGCCATCTGAAACAGCGATTGCCGCTGACAATAAACGCTGACCGTTGCCATGATGACCGCAACGGCGGCTCGTGGAAGTCCGATTAACACGTAAGCGAAACTCGAAATCGAAAACAATCGAGCGAACCAATTCGCCGGACTCATTCGACTGATGTCCGGGGCTGGCTTGTTCACGATCCACAATGGCCCAGTCTGCAGCCACCAGGAAGCCACAGCGACCAGCATCATCAACACCAGAATGGGCGCGATGATCAGAGAACCCGACCAGATCGTCTGTTGCATCACTGCCGTCGAATCGAATTGGTCCACGCGGATACTGCTTGTTGTCCACAGCCGAGTCGTCGATTGGTTCAGCCACGCCGCGATCCCACCTGACAGCATCCAGATGATTCCGATCACGCCACAAAGCTGAATCGCAAACGCCAGATCCGCGCTCCTCGCGATATCACCTTCGTCGCGCGCTCGCTCCAGCCGGAGCGGTGTGGCTGGATTGGTGCGATCACCTTGCGAAGTTTCGGGCATCAAATACTTTCAACGGAATCAGCGAACCGTGGCTGCCGGATTGGCAACCAGCGTCGTTTGAATCTGCTCCACGACACTCGTCAGATCGTCAACAAACAACCACACACATCCACCGCTGAACAAGAACACTGCCAGCAGCATAATCACGACGTTCGAACCGAAGCCGATTCCAGATAGATTCATCTGAGGACACGAGCGTCCGATCATACTGATCGTCACGGTCGAGATCATCATCGCCACCACTGCCGGTCCGACTGCTCGCAAAGTCAACAGAAAACTCTGACGCAGTACCTCAATCAACAGGTCAGCCAAGTCCTTCCGAGCCAACGCGGCTCCATCGGTGCCAGAAAACACTCGCACACCAACGGGCAGTTCGACAAACGTGTTCAGCAGGCTGGACAGAACCAACTCGGGTCCACCCATCAATGCGAATGTGGCTAACGAAAGAATTGAAAAGAACTGACTGACGGGTGTACCTGACTGGCCTGTGGTTGGATCAAGCTGGTCAGAGATTTGAATTCCAGCCATCTGCCCCAAAAGCGTTCCCGACATTTGGGCCGCTGCAAACATCAGACTGACTCCCAGCCCCAATGCGAATCCAATCACCAGTTCTGCCGAAGCCAAATGCAACACCTCGGCCGGTTCGTTGACCAATGATTCGGGCAATGTCGTGTGGCTACGGATCATCGGCAGGGTAATCAAGCTCAGCACGATCCCGATACCCACACGAAAACGGATCGGTATCGCTCGACTGCCCAACAACGGTGCCGTCATCACAAGCGCCGTTGTTCGCACGAGCACCAACAAAAACAGGATCGCGACAGACTCCATCGATCAACCTTCCCGATCGTCGGTGGGCTTTCTGGTAAACCGATAATGCGGCAACTGAAAAGGTGACTTTGTTTCAGCTTCACGTTCCGGATGGTCTGGCCAGGCAGGAGATGTCTGTGAATCCGCCGCGGGTGATGGAGCAATCGAGTTCAGGGGCTGTTTAACCGGCCACGCAACAGGAACAAAATTGACTGCTTCAACGGATGCCGGCTCCGCCGCTCCGTGAGCCATCATCATCGGCTTGCTCAGCATGTCGTGAGAGAACTCGATCATCCGATCAGACAACCAGGGAAGACAAACGGCGATTCCCACCAATACGATCAGAAGCTTCGGCACAAAGGAAACGGTTTGATCCTGCACCTGAGTCATCGCCTGCATCATTCCAATCGCAAGTCCGACCAGCAATGAAATCACAAGGATCGGGCCTCCGATCATCATGCAGGTTCGAATTGCTTCTCGACCAACGTCAATTGCTTCCTGGGCGTCCATGCCTTGCTCTCTTTGAAAACTATTCCCGCGCTTGGATCGGACCTGTTTCTTCCACGCCAGCGAGGGAACAGGTCAACAGATCATCAAATAAATGGGCCAAAACTCTGTAACAACATTCCGATGACCAGATTCCAGCCGTCCACCATCACAAACAGAATCAACTTCAATGGAAAACTGACCATGTTCGGTGGCAGCATCAACATGCCCATTGAGACGGTCACCGATGACACCACCAGGTCCAGCACCAGAAACGGCAAGAACACCTGAAAGCCCAGCAAAAATGCCACCTTCAGTTCACTGACCATAAATGCGGGCAGCAGAACATTCAGGGGAACATCGTCAAAGCTTGTAGGCGGTTGCTGCGAAGTCTCTGGAAGATATTGGTAAAACGTCGCAATCGACTGCTCGTTGCCCGCCAATTGAATCTGCTTCTGCATGAACTGTCGAACCGGCTTGATACCTGCGTCCCATGCGGACTGCCACGTAACCTGGCTGCCTTCAGCGGCATACGGATCAATTGCCTCGGTTTTGACTTCATTCCAAACGGGAGCCATAACCAGCATCGTCAGAAAAAGCGACAGTGCCGTAATAACCTGAGTTGGTGGAAGTTGTTGCGATCCAAACGCCTGCCGCAATAGCGAAAGCACCACCACGACACGCACGTACGAGGTTGTCATCAACACAATTGCCGGAGCAAGGCTTAACGTTGCCAGCAGTAACATGGCTTGGATCGACGAGCCCAAGCCAGTTCTTGGTAGCGCGGAGTCGCCTGTGGGTAACACGTTTTCGAACGAAGAGAAATCGAATGGCGTTGATTCCGAGCTGCCCCCAGACGACTCATTGATGCCAGACGCGGTGCGACGGCTGTCGCCTGCAATCGCGAAAAAACCTGAATGGACAACGGCTTCACGGGCTTTTGTGTCTGCTGGTCGCTCGAGCGGATCCTTTGGCGCGGAAACAGTGGGCGGCAAAGATTTTTGCAAAAAAGGATCAGTCATGGCGTCTCGTGGAGGCAGTTTTACTTCGGCCACGCGTGGGGCAGCCGCTTCTGACATCGTCGACGCAAATTCCGTTTTTAACTCTTGCTCAAAACTCGCCAATCCGATTTCATTTCGCACCTGGTCGCCAGGTACTCGATCCACTGGAATGGATTGGCTTGATTTTCCAAAAGGCCAGTCGTCGATCTTCGTGTCAGTCGATTGCGAATCGCCCCAGCCGCTCCGATCAGGTTGCAGCATTTGAGCGGCGTCGACAGAAACGTTCAGCATTCCGAACGCGGCTGCCAGAATGGCGCAAACGGTCCAACGCATAGAAAATTTCAGGGCCACGTTGTGCATCGGAGTCAGCTTATGCCTCATAGTTGGCCGCTCCGCCGCGAGTGGCTTGCTCAAGACGTCGAAGAACCTGAGAGAGACTTTCTTCGGTTATTCCCCGAACGCCAGATTCAGGGTTCAGTTCCCGTTGCCCGGCAGCGATGACCGGTGAAGGAGGGCGGACCGCTCGTTTACCCTTGCACAGTGACACCAGATAATCGACCTCATCTGGATTCGTGATTTCACCAATTGGATGGGTACCCTCGGGACCGTTGAGCAACAGCACCAGTTTGCTGCCCAGCCGAACCAGCCGAAGATTCTGCTTGTGTCCGTAAGGCAGATTCCCCAGCACGCTAACCACTTCGGCCGGAATGCCTCTCTGGCTTCCACCACCCAACTTTCGCAGCACCACAACCAGGGCAAGGTAGCCTCCAACCACCAACGCCAAACTTCCGAGCATACGTCGGACGTCTGGTGAATTCGCTTTTTGCTTGATGGTTCCCAACCATCCTTGATGTGATGCCTCTGTGCCATCTGTGCTTAGCAGCTGGTTTGTTGTTGCACCAAGCTTGTCTTTCCATGACCCCAGCAGCTGGCCCGCCGAATCCACGGTGTCACCGATAAGACGATTCACTCCAGCTGGCTTACCAGACTGCTCCAGATTGACCTGTCTGACAAAGTCATCGTACTGAACGGGCTGGTCTGGCCACGACGATTCAGGGCGAGCCAACACTGGCTGGGCGAGTCGTTGAGTCTGTTGCACAGCTGCAGGTGGCTGAAGCGTTTGATAGTTCTTCGAATAGTCGGCCGGTTTGTGCAATTGCGGCGACTGGGTCCGAGTAACCTGAAAGCTGCCAAAATCCCCTTGAGCAACCACTGTCAGTTCACTGCAACAAAATGATACAGCGATCGCCAGTAGCACACCGCGCGTTTTTTGTTGGCAAGAACTCATCTTTGGCGTCATCCGTGACGATATTGATGATGGTGAAACAGAGCCGTTGCGACATGGATGCCAGGTTTCATCCTGAAACCGGATCAAGGAACTTCCGCAACGCACCCACTGTTTTCGCTCAATTGAATCGTTGCAGCAAGATCAATCGAGCCACAAGACAGGCGGTCAATTCGCTAGCAACCTGTTCGCATTTCTGATGCCCATGCTACGTTGCGTCGAATTCACTCCAAACGTATTGGCGTATTCGGCTGCCAAGGTGCGTTTGTTTCGGTGAAGTAGTGGCTACTCTCGACCCGGTTTTTGCAACGCCTTGGTCGCGACAGGCGGGTGCAATATGTGCACTAACCTGCTTTCTTGATCCAGCCTTCGATCGCAGCAGCAGCTTTGTCAGGATCATCGCGAAACATCTGGTTGATGCTCTCTTTGGCGTTTTTGGCAGCGTTTGAGCTCACATCGCGATGCCGTGCCAGAGAAATCACGTCGGGGGTGGCAGAGTTGTCTTGCGTTTCAACAAAGGACTTTCGGCTCATCATAAACAGCAGAATTACTCCTACGCACAGCGTTGCCGCGGACGGCCAGTATTTTTGAAACAGGTTCATCAGTTGAGCCTGCTGACTTGACGCAGCTGCACTGGCCGATCGTTGAAGCGTTACCTCAACCGGAGATGGTCCTGAAGCGGAAACCCACTCAGCTGGTAACAGCGAGGCGACCTCGCGTTCAATCTGCGAACGAACGATTCCGAACTTTTGCTGGACAGGGTCCACGTCCGTTCCGGGCCGACGCAGCAACAAAGACATAGCGACATTCTTCAAGGCAGATTCCGGTACGTTGACGTGCACTGCCACGCGACAGGCGGATGAATCGGCCATCGATCTCTCATCTTCCGCAGCCGCTTTTGAATGGCCAGCCTGCGACGCTGGCGCCGCGCTCGTTGTCGAATGAGTATCTGAAAATATCGAGGCGACTCCATTCGAACCGGCAGTCAGATGCCTCGGCAAACGCTGTAGCGGTTGATTGGATCTAACCGTTGGTTGAACTGGATGGGAACAAGCACTCAGCCGTACGTTGACGCTCACACCATCGAAACGATTCAGGGCTGACTTGATCTGCTGTTCCAGCTGTTGCACTCTCGTGTTTTGATGCTGAAGTTGGCTTGCTGCCGAAACAACTGGCAACGCTCCCGCGTGGTCGTATGCAAAACCCTCTCCCAAATCGATGACCTCGATCTGGTCGGCGGCCAAACCCGCTACCGCTCCGCTGATCATCCGCCGTAAGGTGTTTACATGATTGACGGCCAGTGGTTGATCGCCACTTGGTTGGATTGAAACAACTGCCGATTGCCGAGCTGACTGAAACGGGGAAGCGGCGGGAGCCGAATCGATTTCCAACCATGCCTGTTGAACGAATGGCAACCGAAGAATCATTTCTTTCAGCTGTCGTTTCTTCCGCTGCCACTTGACCGCCTGTTGCTGAGAACGCGAAAGCAGCGGATTGGAGAACGAATCGGACCGGTCTTCTCGCAAGTCCATTGGCAACGCATCGCGTTCTGATACGGCTTGCATATATTCTGAATGACGACTTTGAGGAACCAGCAATTTGTGCCCGTCGATTTCGAAATCGGTCAGCCCTGCTTCTCCTAACGCCACTTGAATTCGCTGCAGATCCCCGTGCCGCAACTGGCACTTTGAAATCAGCTCACACATCGGTGGTTTTGCAGGATTCAGCGAGTTCGTCTGAATTGCGACCAGCCCCACCATCGCGATCACTCCAACGAGCAAGGCGATTGATTGAGGTCTTCGCAGCGACTCAATTGATCGTTGTTGCCAATCCATTGGCGATTCTCCGGAGTGTGATCTACATCATTCGATTGAGCGAATTTCCTGTCGCTCCAGAGCGAAATCAGTTGATGGAATACATTTTTTGGCGACTGAAAAATTGGTTCTCACAACGCCACCGACACGACTTTCTGGTGCATCATGCATTAAGCCGCGTTTCGGTGCCGCTTGGGAATGATCAGCACGTTGGCGGTTCCTCCGCTGGGGCAATTCCAGGTTTGCACATGGCCGCCATGCGCATCCGCGGCTGCGTGAACTTGTGCCAGCGATTCACGGCACATTGCTTCAATTGGAAAGCCGACCTCATCCGTCCGATCTTGCTCTGAATCAGGTTGTTCTTTCTGAATAGAAGCTTCGACCAGACGATTGGTTGACGTATCGGCAACCTCCAGCTCCCATTGGTGAGGACTGTCGATCAACGTGACAGAAAGTTCGCCTCCGCGAGTCATTGATTGCAGAGCATTTCGCATCAGACTTTTCATCGCCGCTCGGATCATTTCCAGATTGGCAGAAACTTCCAACGGCTGCACGTCCAACTCCACCGTGATTCGGCTATTGGCAAAGTGATCGCTCAATGAAAGAACAATTTCGTTGATCAATCGACTGATCGAAATGCGTTCTCGATCAGACGTTTGTCGCGTTGCGCGACGGGAGGAAGCGGAGGGATCGTTCAGACGCATGACAAATTCGACCGTAGTTTGTTTCTGATACCGTCAACCGATTGCACTGGCGGTAACCTGCAATCAGGAAGTCAGCTTGTAGAGGAAATTACGGGCTGGTGTCAATGGACGAAAACCACTGAATCGATTCAGGAAATCACGGATTCGATGCTTTCCATAATCCAGCCGTTGCAGTCCGACAGCATTTTGTCAGACATCATTTTAAAACCGGGATATTGTCGCAAAGTCACCGAAAACCCCGCCACATGAAGCAATTTCAATTGCTCGCACAGTGTATCCTGTTCGAAATCGGCCGAGTCACGGCAATGAGCCCAGAAAACTGGAAGGTCACGACATCGGGCCCAGTCACCGAGCACGGATTGCCGGGTCGGCAGCGGGCCATTGAGCGAAATAACTCCCGCAAATAGATCAGGTCGCTGGAAAGCCAGGCGAAATGCCATCGTCGCGCCTTGCTCGGCCCCCGCCAGAAAGATTCGCTGCGGAGCAATGTTAAATCGACTTGCCGCGTAATCAATCGCCTGCACGACTGATTCATGCGCTTCCTCAATTAACCCCGGATCCTGCAGCCACAGCTGATTCTGTTCCCGGTCAACCGTTGGTGCAGCTGGCGCGATGCCGACAAAATTCTGCATACTGATCGAAGGCATGACTCTTTGAATCTGATCGGAAGATTCACCATCACCATGCAACCAGACGATCAACGGATAGGCGTATTTTTTTTCGTAATGCATCGGTAGAAACACGGACAAATCGTCCGTCGCACCAAACGCAAGATTTTCAAAGCAATCAATCGGCTGAGGCGTTGCCGGGACGTTGAGTTGTTCAGGATCGTCAAGTTTTTCAGTTGATGCCTGAGGCTCAATGGCCGCCAGAGGGCTGATCTTGATCCTGTTCATGCCTGCCTCAATCCGTTCTGCAGAAACGTTCGTATTCGTTTGCCGATCCGTCCGACCAACCCGAAACTCGACAACCGACTTTTAAAATCGGGCATCAGAATCACTTCGAAACCAATTTCCTGGCTGCCGTGAGTTGCTCAGGGGCGTTTTAAATCACTCTCAAGGACTCGTCAATCTCAGCCGTGAGTCCATTCGCATACGACCGGTCAATTGCAAGAGTTTCACGCCGAAGAAACCTTTGTCCGCCTCGCTAGCAACAGCAAAAGCTTGAAATCCGCTTACAGCAGTTCGCTCACTTCATCTCGCTCTTCTTTCAGTTCGGCGAGCGTTGCATCCATTTTCTCACGACTGAAATCATCGATTTCCAACCCTTGCACGATTGAGTATTCCCCACCGGAGCAAGTCACCGGGAACGAATAAATCAAACCTTCGTCAATTCCATAGCTGCCGTCGCTGGGGATCGCCATGCTGACCCAGTCGCCATCGGGCGTACCGGAAACCCAAGTGCGAATATGATCAATCGCCGCGCTGGCCGCAGAAGCAGCACTCGATGCACCGCGCGCTTCGATGATGGCGGCTCCACGCTTTTGAACAACCGGAATGAACGTGTCGCGATACCAACTCTCGTCGACTGATTCCGCTGCCGGCTTGCCGTCAATCACACAATCGCTGATATCCGGATACTGAGTGGCCGAGTGGTTCCCCCAGATCGTCATCTTCTTGATCTCCGTCGAAGCGATTCCGGTCTTCGTCGCCAATTGACTCAAGGCTCGGTTGTGATCCAGCCGAGTCATCGCCGTGATGTTGCCTGGCTTGATACTCGGCGCATTCGCGGCGGTGATCAGAGCGTTGGTGTTGGCGGGATTTCCAACAACCAGCACTTTGATGTCTTTCTTCGCAACTGCATCAATCGCCTTTCCCTGAACGGAGAAGATTTTCGAGTTCGCCTGCAGCAGATCCTTTCGCTCCATTCCTTTGCCACGAGGCATCGCACCGACCAGCAAAGCGTAATCCGAATCTTTGAAGCCAACGTTTGGATCGTCGGTCGCAACAGTCCCAGCGAGCAGAGGAAAAGCACAATCCTCCAGCTCCATCACAACGCCCTTGAGCCGCTCCATCGACTGAGGAATCTCGAGCATCTGCAGAATGACGGGTTGCTCGGGCCCCAACATGTCACCTGCGGCAATACGAAACAACAAGCTATAGCTGATCTGACCGGCAGCTCCGGTCACGGTGATTCTGACTGGTTGTTTCATCACTGGATTTCCCAATTTAAGTGGATTCTTCTGCGGCAACTCTCAGAGTGCGTTTCGTTTGAGGCTGGAGGCTTTTCGCTGCTTTCAGCTCGGTTTTTTTCAACGCGGCAGACGGCATAGTTGAGTGCAACGTGCACAATAAGTTCAAGCCAGAAAATATCCCGAACTTGATCGCTTCGTTCAAGTGCCCGCATCGGGAATCAAAAGCCAAGTCAATCGACGTTCCAATCGTCGGGCAACTTCTCTGGCAATGCGTCGTGCTGGTGGCCGGATTCCGGCCAGCGTCGCCCGTACCACCATCCCATCACCAGCAAACCAACCGCCAAAACGCTCAACCATCCCATCAATCCCTTGCTCAAGATCGCCAACGAAGGAGTCTTCAATCGTTTTACCGGCCCGGCGATCACCAGTGCACCAATCTGCCCTTTCATTCCGCGTTGATTTGCGAACTCGGAATCGAAGCTCCAGAACCGGTAGTGGAAACCATCCACGCGTACCATTTTGTTTAACAGTGATTTTTCCGTTTCTTGCCCCGGCAAGACAGATGCTCGCACGGTTACCGGAAACCGACCGTAGGAAATTCGCTCACCTTTGCTGGTTCTGACATTGATCTGCTGACCATCAAGCTCTGGAAAAATTGTCAATTGAAACAAACCTGTCGGGCTGGCTGAATCAACAGGGTTTGAGTCAGTTTGAATTCTCAAGCACTGACGAACTCGCCCAACCATCGTCACTCGCCGGCAAACGCTATTGCTCGTATCGGCCAGTAGTTCAATCAACGAAAGCGATGGAATGGCCTGAAACTGGTTCTCGTCCCATTGATCTACGACCGTCTGCAGCGCGGCCATTGGCCCACGATCCTTCGAGCTTAATGGCTGGCTGTTGCGAGCTCGGATTCCGTCAAGCTGTTCCAGATCAAAACCGAATTCGGCAAGAGCGAGCCAGCTTTGATGCATTCTTTCTTCTTCAGCCCAGGCAAGTCCCACCAGTCCGTTCACCAAAAGCAACAGAATGATTGCGGTCCGAAATCCAAGCCATAATCCAAGCCATAAAAATCCGGGAGGGCGACGCTCCGTCCGAGCCAACGTCACGCGATCGGATCGGACGGAGCCTCGCCTTCCAAAAAATCGTGAATGCCATTTTCGATCGCAACCCGACATTTCACTCACTCGATCGCTCAGAATCAGTTTCGTCGATCGTATCTTGCAGCTGCAGTACTTTTTCGCGATCGGTCATAACGGCCGGATCGTCGGTCAACCGATCAAGCGAGTCGTGGATTCTCTCGGTGGTCCGCTCACCCGGTTGATAACGGGGCGACTGAGTCGTCCTCTTCGCCAGCCACGCGAGGGCAGCCGCCAGCAACGCGAACGTGATCGCGATCCCAATCATTGTCGGCGCGTCAGGAATCCAAGGCTTTGACGTTGCGCCGCGTTGATCGTGTGCCCGGCCGTCAGTATTCAGTCGAGTAAACGAGGCGGCCAACAAAAGCGGACACACATTGGGTTTTTCATCCGCCGCAACGTAGCTGCGATTTTTGAAGAAACAGGCTGTGACTTCAACTTTCTCGTTTAGCTCAGCAAACGAATTGCCTACCTCGGGAAACCCAGCGGGCAGCGTCAAACCGTAAATGCAATACGGACCTGCGTTCGTTTCTTCCGGGCGAATCCAGAATTCGTAGTGCCCTGCCCTCCCCTGATAGTCAGACGCGGTCTGTCCCAACGCTTTGACAGGACGGTCGACGAATCTAGCTGAACGAACCCAGCCCTGCACCTTCACCCAACGACCTCGGTAGGAAATCGGTTGCGACATCAACTGAATCCGCTGAACCTCCGTCGCCGACTGTAAGTCTGACAAAGTTGCCTCGTCCACTTTTCGCCATGCGTTTGCCCAGGCATCGGCATCCCCCACGTGGCCAACCGCCGTATTATCCTGAACCGATTCCCACCCGGCAGGAAGTGGCACCAACTTCTCATTATCCGCACTCGTGGATTCCCTCAATCCAATCTGTTCGTCGTTCGAAGAAGAACCCTGGCCCGCCGCACGATCAAATCCCATCCACTCCCATCGTTCGGGTTTGCCGGCTTCCTGCATCAAGATCAACACCAGCACCAAGGCAGCAAACAGCGTCATCAGCCGCAGTCGAAACCCACGAGACTGAAAATTGGGTGGGGGTCGCAGCGGCCGTCGCTTGAGCGGTTCATCACCCTCATCGATATGCAGTTGAATGTTCATGACGAAGTGTCGATCATAAGAGACATTTGAGATATTTCCGAAACTACCTCGTGCATCGCTACATCAAAAGCACGAGACATCGCGTTTGAGAAACTCAAATCGTAATTTAAAGCCTATCCCAGAACTTCTGAACCCGAAGCGTGAGCAAGGGAATTTACTTTGTTTTCCCTCACTGACATCTCTGGTTGAGATGACGTGATTGAGGTATTGGAATGGGTTCCAAGTTTTAAAAATGCGTATTCCAAGAGAAACGCTTTCCTTCAAATTTCGACACCGAACGGTTTTCTGTTGTTGGCATCAACTATAAACTATGGGGCTGGTGGAAGCGGGGCAAGCTTGGAAACGGCGGTTGAGCGAAATGAAAACTGAATTGACTCTTGTTTCGAGTCAGCCAAGGCCGACACCCGCTCAATCTTTTCATCTACCACGATCGATTGCCGTCTTGTCGATTCGGTTTGTGGTGCTCGCTACGGTCATTTTGTGGCTGCCCACGGCACACGCTGACGAACCGATGCAAAAGTTCGTCGAAGCACTTCGTGACCGCGGCTACTTCGATGTTGCCATCGAATATCTTGATCAAGTGAATGCCGCTACTTTATCCTCTGAATCGCGGCAACGGCTTCCCTTGGAGAAAGCGACCACGTACAGGTTGGCAGCGACGAACTCGCGAGATCTGCGGCAAGCAGACACCTTGCTGTCGGAAGCTCAAAAGGCAATTGCGAATTATCAGCCGGACAACCTCACGGACGTCGATGCCTCAGCCACTGCGAGATTCCAGGGTGATCTTGCGCTGAATCGAGCCCGTGTCAGCATGGCACGGATTTCCGGCGAGCGAATCAGTGACACTCAGCGGAACACGCTGATCGAGGAAACCCGATCCTACCTGAATGCCAGCCGCAAGGCATACGCAACTGCCACCAAACGTCTTGCTTCCGCACTCAAGAATTTTCAGATCGACCCCGACGACAGCTCATCGGCAGGCCAGCTGACTCGATTGCGAGCGCAGTACACTTATTTGAAAACTCGCGGTCCAACCGTCAACGAGCGCCTTGCCGAAACCTGGGAAGATGGAAGTGCAGATCGAAAACAGCTTCTGGAAAAAACCGCTGCCGAAGCCAAAACCGTCTGGGGAAAATATCGAAACTACAAGCCGGCTCTCGAGTCGTGTTTGACTGCAGCAAGATGTTTTCAAGAACTGGGAAAGCTGGATGATTCTCAGGCGATGGTAAACGAAATTTTTTCGATTCCGCGAGCTGAAATTTCTTCCATTGTCCGTCGGGAAGCGTTGGCAATCGCGGCGGCCAACTGGCAAGCGACCGAACCATTCCCGTGGGAAACGGTGATCACGGAAACAGAAGCAGTCGTCAAGCTGTTGACCGACAAGCAAACCAGTCAGGCACAATGGCAAGCGATTCAGCTGGTCTACGCCAGGGCATTGCATGAAAAATCGAACTTACTTTCTGCTCAAAGTGGATCTGCTGCCAAACGCGAGGCGAAACAGGCATCCGAAAACGCGATTGAACTTGCTCAAGCGATCGCAAAGACGCCCGGCGACGTTCAACAGCAGGCGATCAATCTGTTAAACGCATGGAACGTCAGTGCCGAAATTCCAAGCCCCGAAGCCTCCATCGGGCTGAATGTAAGTGCCGAATCTTTTTCCGAAGCGGAACGACAAGGCAAAGCGATCGTACGCGATATCGAGTCGTTGCTTCGTCAGATCGCGATTGCAAACAACAAAGTCCGCCAGTCAGGTTCTGCCACTGAAAAACAACAAGCGCTCGCTGAGAAAACAGAGCTGCAACGGCAGCAGGCTGCTCGATCCGACGCCGCCCTGAAGCTGTTCAATCAGGCGATCATGCTGGCTGACAAAACTGTAACGCGTCCGCAAATCAACAACATTCGTTATCTTCAGTGCTACTGCTATTTCGCTCGACAACAGTTCATTGAGTCGTCCGTGATCGCTGAATTTCTGTTGGACAAGTATCCGAATGTCGCTGGCACTCGTCAGGCGGCAGCGATTTTACTCAGAACGCAAGCAGCTCTGTTCGACAAGGCAACCGGCGACAAGGTGTTCGAGAAACAACAGTTGATCGAGGCGTGCAAAACGGTTCTGGATCGTTACCCGGATACGTCAGAGGCCTCGACCGCGGCTGCAAGTCTGGCTCAGTTGGCATTGGTGGACAGCGATTTCGATCAAGCCAAAACGTGGTTCGAAAAAATCCCGGCTGGTGATCCGCAACGCGCAACTTTGGCGCTCGGCCTTGGCCGAAAATTGTGGTTCGATTGGTCGAAAGCAAACGCGGATGGATCAGATGTCGGGCGTCAACAACTCGTAAGCGCAAAACAGTATCTGACCGAAGGCGTCAGTAACTTTAATGCTCAAACCCTGACCTACGCCGCGGCAGAAGGATCGCTGCTACTTGCGCAGGCGCTGCTTGCCTCGGGTGAGGTCGACGGGGCAATTCAACGGCTCGAGTCAGACGAACTCGCACCGTTGAAACTGATCGAGCCGGCTCATCCCACGTTGGTGACGACTGGGCGAATCAATTTGTATCACCAGGAAGCGGCACTGACGGCGATCAAAGCTTACATGACTGCCATGTCCGCTTCCCAGAGTGACCAACAAACGTGGATCGACAAGTCAGCACAGGTCGTCGAAGGGCTGCAAGAGCGTTTGAAAGCCAGCGGCAAACCCGAAGACATGCAAAGACTGACTGGCATTTATCGCATGATCAGCCGTCGTTTGATCGATCAGTTTGACTCACTGGCGGCCGGACCACCTCGAACCGATTTCGCGAGCCGTTTGGCATCATTCCTCAGCTCGATTGAAAACGAAACAGATGATGCTCGCACCATCGTCTGGGCAGGATCAACCCTATTGTCCGTTGCAAACACGCTGCAGTTGGACGGTGCAAAAGCTCAAGCGGAACCAATCTATAAAAAAGCTGTCTCTGCACTCGATCGAGCAGAAGAGCTTGGGTTCGGCAGCGGCAAAGACGCAGCTGCGATGGCACGGGAACTGAAACGTCAGCGTGCGCTGGCCCAGCGCGGCGCGGGAGCATTTGATGCAGCAATCAACCAGTTTACACAGTTGTTGTCTGAAAAGGCGGGCGACCTGAGCACTCAACTGGACGCAGCAATGACGCTTCAACAGAAGGGTGCGGCACAGAACGACGCGAAAAGCTTCGCAGCAGCGATTCTTGGCGCCAGTCCAATCGCTGACGCAAAAACCAAACGAAAACAGAATGCCATCTGGGGATGGCGGAAGCTTGTTCTGGCCACTCGAGGCAAAGACCAGTTTGCCAGCGCGTTCTATCAGTCCCTCTATCACATGATCGAGGCTCGATACGAAATCGGCCGCATCAATCAATCTGCCGAAGGCGTAAAAAAAGCGCTGGCGGAACTCGACAACTGGCAGAAGAGAAATCCCAATTTCGACAACGGACCCTGGAAACTGAAATTCGATCAGCTTCGAAAACGCATTGAGAAACAGTAACTTGATGAAACAATTTGTAAAAACTACTCGGATATCGAAACGTGGCCTGCTTTCAGCGTTAGCTGCTTTCATTGCGGTCGCTGTGGCAGTGCCGGCGTTTGCTCAGGACGTGGTCTATCGGTTTCGAGAAGGCAAGAACCCTGCGCGCGTTCGAGGCAAAATCGAGAGCGTGAGTCCTCAGGAAGTCGTAGTGGACGGGAAACCGGTTGCCGCCGATCAGATTGTGCGAATCGTTTTCGAGGATCAACCACCTTTGCTGACCCGAGCGCGTGAACGTTTTGAGGATGGTCGTGTCGCCGATTGCCTGGAAGAACTGAACAAACTGAAAGCAGATCCTGCTGGTCAGAAATGGCAACCGGAAGCCGACTACCTGCGTGCAGCCGTTAGCGCGGAACTGTCGCTCTCAGGCGGAGACGTTACTGCTCAGGATGCCGGCACACAAATCAATCAGTTTTTGAAAGCCCATCCGAACAGCTACCTGAAATTTCCCGCCATGGAACGACTGGGGAAGCTGCTGTTCGCATTTGGCCGCATGAAAAACGCCAGTCAGAGTTTCGAGCAACTGACCCAGTCGGGTTGGCCGATCTATGAGCTGATCGGACCGTATTGGCAAGGCACGTCTGAACGAGAGCAAGGCAACGTGGAAAAAGCGGTCAACTTGTTCAAACAAACGGCTGCATCAAATTCCAACGACAAGGAATCTGAAACATGGAAACTGATGGCAGCATGTCAGGTTGCTCGTTGTCAGGGCGAATCAGGAAATGCGGACGCTGCGATCGCTTCGCTGCAAAAAATTATCAAGGAGCAGAACCCGGACAACGCTCGGCTTTACGCCACTGCTTTCAATTCACTTGGCAGTGTGTACCTGAAACAAAATCGCATCAAGGAAGCTCGAACCGAGTTTTTGAAAACAGAGCTTCTTTACCCAACGGCAACCAATGAACACGCCGAGGCCCTTTATCAACTGACTAAGATATGGGGTGGACTGAACGAAAACGATCGAGCAATTCGCGCACGCGAAACGCTCAAGAAACTGTATCCCAATTCATGGTGGGCGACGCGAGACTGATCGGTTTCGCCAATGCGGCAGCTCAGACGGTGTTCGGGGTGATCAGGTAGAGATACAATCCGAGGCAAAGGCAATGGCAGCGATTTCAGAAAACGGAAAACGGCAGATGAAGCAACCACAACTTTTGCTTGAAAACGACAGTTCTCTGGCCAACCAGCTATACAGAAACCGTTGGCGAAACTTGCTGACGATCAACGGAATCGGTCTGCTCACAATTTTGCTGCTTGTGCCCGGCACGTTGTTCGCTCAGGACGGAGCAGACGCGGCCGAATCGGATGCCACATTGCTGGGCTGGTTGGTGGAAGCGCTGGGGATCGGCTACATCCTGATCTTCATGGCGCTGTCTTTTATTCTGGTCGCGTTGTTCATTATGAACATTCTCTCCTTGCGACGGAGTTCCGTTTGCCCGCCGGAACTGGTGGAAGGTTTTGAGGCTCATCTGGATCAAAAGCAATATCAGGAAGCGTATGAACTTTCGAAAACTGACGAGTCCTTCCTTGGCAACGTGCTGTCCAGCGGACTGGCGAGGCTTTCGACTAGTTACGAACATGCCGTCAACGCAATGATGGAAGTGGGCTCTGAAGAGCAGATGAAGCTGGAACACCAGTTGAGCTATCTGGCGCTCATTGGAACGCTGAGCCCAATGATCGGGCTGTTCGGAACCGTCCACGGTATGATCAGCTCGTTCTACACGATCGCCACCGCCGGCGCGACGCCGGATCCCAGCAAGCTGGCAGGAGGCATTTCCACAGCGCTGTTGACGACGCTGATGGGACTGGGAATCGCCATTCCTGCGATCGCTGGATACAACATCCTGAAGAATCGCATCCAACGACTTGTGATGGAGGTCGGGACCACCAGCGAAAATCTGATGGGACGTTTTGAGAAGGTTGGCAAAAAGTAAGAGCAACAACGTTTCACTTTTCAAGATCATTGCGAAACGAGATCGATGCGTTTTTCCAGGAACAAACAATCCAGTGAAGTGCTTGAAGGCGATCTGACTCCCATGATCGACATGGTGTTTCAGCTGATTGCGTTCTTCATGCTGCTGATTAATTTCTCGGAAGTGGATCGAGCCGAGGATCTGATGCTTCCGGTCAGCACACTGGCAATCGCGCCGGAAACTCGACCTGACTATCAGATGATCCTGAACCTCAGACCCGACGGGACCGTGACGTTCGCGGGTCAGGAAGTCGAGAAAATCGATTTCATGAATGTGATCTTTGATCAGGAGATTGATTTCGCTCGTCGTGAAGGCGTTACTGATCCGGGAGACATCGCCGTGATCATTCGCTCCCACCGAGACACCGCAACCGGCTTGGTGCAAAAGCTGATTTCCAAATGCCAGGAATCCGAATTGCAGAATTTCAGTTTGCGAGTCAAGGACACCCCGTACTAAAGATGACACAAGCTGATAACCCCGAACCACGAATGAACGCGAATCCACACAAATCATGCGCTGGAAAATCCGTGTTCATTCGCGCCCATTCGCAGTTTGAACCTGGCATGAATTCACCGGTGATTTCCTTGCAGGAGTTCTGCCATGCTGCTTGAGACCTCCGAGCCTGAAGAAATCAAACTGAACATGACCGCGATGATTGACATCGTGTTTCAGTTGCTGGTTTTCTTTGTCATGACCTTCAAAGTTGTGGCAATGGAAGGCGACTTCAACATCAAGATGCCGCTCGCCGCGACAGACGGTCAATCCGTGGACGACATTCTCCCGGACTTGATTCAGATCTCTCTGGCGGGCGACGAAGCGGGCAATCTCGCGACGATTACTGTTGATGATGGAAGTGGTGCTCAGGCGATTGAAGGGCCGTTCTTCGGGACCGTGCAAAAAGACGGCAAGGCAGAGGTCGTTCCCAACGACAAGGCATTCGCCTCGTTAACCAGCTACATCGAACGTGAATTAGCGGGTGAATCTGATCCCGATGCGCCGGTCGAAACGGAAGTTGAATTCGACATCGCCTATGGCGTGAAATATCTTTATACCGTCAAGGCAATCGAAGCGGTCTCGGGTCGCAAGCAGGCCGACGGCAGCGTGAAGAAACTGATCGAAAAGATCAAGTTCCGTGATCGTTCAGGCGGGTGATGTCCTCGTTCATTTCCTTAGAGTCCCTGTCGGGCTGATTCTGAATTGACTTCAACCGTTCGATGTGCTCCGCCTCCACCTGCCGCATGGCAACCACATAGGGCACCGTCCGACGGTACAAGCGTTCGTCCATTCGTTTTCGCACAAGAAACAGAATGCCAAACGAGACCACCTGAACCACACTGTAGAAAGCAAGCACGACAAGAACGAACGTGCCAAGTTGCAGCCAAGACGAACCGATCGCGGCGATCACGCCTATCCAGGTCATCAAAACGAAAGCCTGCCGCAGCGTCCATTGACGGTTTGCTTGCCTTCGCAGCGAATCGACTGCTGGCTTGGCAGCCGAAGCGGTCTTCGGCTCTGCGTGCTCATCGAATGATGCTTGCTTGTCCGAATCGTCTGGTTCATCAAGCGGATGCAACATGGCCGACACCTGGTGCGAATCACCGTGGATCAGTTTTTCATCGTCATTCGGACCTTCCGAGACCAGACCCGTTTTATCGAACCGACGGACCACGGATCTCAGTGTCTCCGTCGAAAGTTCCTCATTGGAAAGTTCGTCGGCGGCAAGCAGGAACTGGAACCGCCGCACGGAGTAGTATCCGCCCAGGTGGCAAGCCACTGTCATCAGGATTGGACCGAACAGGAAACGAATGGCCACCTCAATCCATTCCAACGTGCCGTAGAAAATCGCGCCACCGAAGAAGGAACCCAGCGTGAACCCACACAATCCTCCAACGATTCCTGCTGCTGTCGACGCTGGAATCGACCAGCTCAAAGTCAGATTGAAGATCGTCATGGCACTTAAGCCAGCGAGTGCCAGCAACGCCAGCAAGAAGCCGCTCACCACAACCGTGATGACAACGTAAGCGGTGGCATCAACCAGCACGATGCTTGGGTTTTCCACAGCCAACCAGCGAGTAGCTACGCTGACAACGAAATAACCAATGGACAAAGCAAGCGTGCATGCCACCCCGCCAAGCACAATCCCGGGGAGACCGTTCCACGTCTGGTTCAAAACGCTGTCGTATTCGACTGATGTTGGGCTGGCGGGCATCCTCATGAACAACCAAAATTCCTGCTGTCAAAAATCACAGCCCGAGCCGAGATTCAACCATCTACGGCAGACCATCAGGATCGCGTTGAAGCAGATCGAGCGTTTTGGTGTTTCGCTCGACGGCCAGCACCGTTGTCTGTTGCTGGGTCCCATCACAATTGGTCACCACAACCGGCAGCACCTGACGCTTGTCCGGCAGATTCACTCGCATGGCAAACGACCCATCCGTTTGCACTCGGGCGGGCTGACCACCGATCGTAACGGCGGCCGTCGGTTGAGTCGCACCGTAAACAACCATCTCAGCATCGACCGTGCAACTCAATGGTGCCTGAAAAGCGTCGGCAGAATGAGCCTGAGCAGCGAACGCAGCTTCCATTGGCTGACTGGTCTGTTCCTCGATGACGGATTGCAACTCACCTGATTGCAAGGCAGGATCCTGCCCGCCACTGAGTACAAAGTATTGACGTGCGTCGACGGAAATGTCAGCCCAGTTGTCGTCGATGCCGCAAGAACCGGGAACCGGTAATTTGATTACGTTGCTTTTCGCCATCAGGTGGAACTGTCCATCTTTCATCAGGTACCCGATCCCAGCACGATACGTTTTCGTCTGGTCAGGGACATTGATGAACCAGTTTCGAGCATCGCCACTGACAGGAACGTCGAGCGACAGCTGCTCGACCGAATTGGTGTTGCCGTCACTGGCAACTTCGAAAAGTCGCAAGGCAGGTTCGGCTGAATGCCAGTGCTGGCCGAGTGCGACGCGGGCACGCTGCACCGAAGCTCGAGTGACCTCCCAGTAGGCCTGAACCCACCACGCGTCCCGAACAATCAGCACCATCCGATCTTTCTTGATCACGCGACTGGACGCGTCGGCGGCAGTCGACAGCGAAAGATCCTTCAATTTTTCCTGACGCTCGCGTTCGGCTCGAATCCGCCGTGCAATTCGAGTGTCGATGGGGTTCGCGTTCTCCGCCTTGCGAGGTTTACCCGCAGAGACCGTCTTCGCTTTTGCTGGTTGTGTTCGAGTTGAACGTAACGGCTGAGTGCGAGAGTTTTCCAGCAACGCCTGAACCAGCTCTGCCTTTCGCATTGAGTGCCAGCCTCGAACGCCTTCAGATTTTGCGATTTGAGCGAGCTCGCGAGAGGTGCGTGCTTGAAGATTTGATGCGGTAACCAAGAGGAGCCTCCTACCGATCAGTTTCCGGGGCACCAAAAATGTGCGTCCAGACAACGAACGGTAATATCGGGTCGAAGACTGAAGCCTTGCGACCAAGCCAGCTGACCAGACATCCGATTCAGATCCGCTTGAATTATTAGTTTGTCGATGTCCTGATCAACAACTGGTTTGTAACGCTGCGTTGCAGCGAGTCCGGCAGAAAAATCTGCTCGGTGGACCGAAGAATCGCTGTGACCAAAAGAGAGAGAACGCCCCGCCGCATTTAGACGTTGACGCTCAATATTCCGTTAACCACCCCCGAGTGACGCAGGGTTTCCCACTGCCGCCCTGATCGCTCCACCACTTAAAAGGGTACTCGCGGGGCAACCCAAACGCAAATCAAAGCTCCGAATTCCGAGACCTGTTCGCACCGTAAACCATTTTGACAATGAGACTTACGGACAGAATCAGCCTCAAGTTTTTCCTCGATATCAGCGGCTTGCCGGAGCGTGGCAGCTCGCTTAGAGTACGGGTTGATCCATCGGGAATATGCGGAAATTCTGCCAAATGAATCACAAAAGTTCCGCTTCTCAAAACGACCGGGATGATCGTGCCGGACGATCGTCGACGGCCAAAGCCATCGAAACGGCACATAAGATTACCTCCGTCAGTCTTTCGTTTGTGATTCCGATTCTGGCAGGCTTTTATTGCGATCAGTGGCTGGGCAGTCGTTTCGTATGCCTTTTGGTGGGGATGGCACTGGGGATGCTTGTCGCGGGCATGCAATTGATGAAACTCGTGTCATCACTACAAACGAAGAATGACTAACTCGGGAATGCAAATTCCCTTTTGCCGATCTTAACCGCTCATGCCTGACCCACGTTCTCGCCGATCGATGCTTCAACGTCCGGGGCGAGTCGGATTGACTTATCGATCAATCGCTCTGCTGTTGCTTGAGTTAATCGCTCTGGCTTTGATTTTGTTGTTCCATTGGCTTGGGATTTTCCTCGCTGACGTGCCTCCAGTTGAGATCATTTTGATCTTCGTAGCGATCATGTTCGCCATGTTGCTGGGACTTGTTTTCGCTGAAGTACCCAGCGGGGACGAGCATACGTTTACGCGGCTGGGACTGGCGACATTTTGTCGCACAGGGCTTCCGCTCCTCGTCGTGACGGCGATCTGGAAGTATTCTGTGTGCAGTTTGAAAATTCAGCCCATTTTTGCAGCCGTCGTGTTCTACGCAGTGGGACACTTTGGAGGTATGATTCTGAGTACGTTGCCGCTCAGATCACCACCGGTGTAGCAATTGAGCTCACCCTGAAATTCAGTATCGCGTTTCGACTTCCCAACCACCTTGTCAACCATTCGATTGAGAACCGCCGTGCCACGGTTTGAAGACAAAACTAAATCATCTGACGAAACTGAAGACCACCAAAAGGTCAAGGCAGAGGCTGGGGCGGATGATCATCAAGACGGCGGCCATGATGATCATGGCGATCACGGGCATGGGCACGATGATCACGGGCATGATCATTCACATGCCGGTGGCGATCATGATTCACACGACCACGATCACTCAGGGCATTCCGAGCACTCGGATCATTCTGGTCCGCTGACGATGGTTGATTCGAAAGATCATTTCCTGAACGACAGTCATCTGTTTGGTCACGTTCAGGATGCTTACTACGTCGAGCTTCCCAAGTTCATGGGTTTTTCGTTCGAAGACGAGCACGGACACGAACACGCAGGCGTTCAGGTACCTAACCTGACATTGCTGCCCAAAGGTTACGGGGGCATGAGCAAGTTCATGTTGCTGATCCTCGTTGCGGCCGTTCTGCTGACGCTTGTTTTCGGCTGGCTGGCCAGAAAAGTGAAAAGCGGTGGTAAGCCTCGCGGACGAGCGTGGAACCTGCTGGAAACATTTGTCTGCTTTATTCGCGACGAGGTCGCTATCCCTGCGATGGGCAAAAAGGACGCGAAGCGATTCCTTCCATTCCTGCTGACCCTGTTCTTTTTCATCCTGACGCTGAACCTGTTTGGAATGATTCCGTTTCTTGGATCGGCAACGGGTTCATTGGCTGTAACGGCGGGCCTCGCATTGGCAACGTTTGTTGTGACCGTCGGATCTGGAATCAAGAAGATGGGGGTTGCCGGGTTTTTGAAAGCTCAAGTTCCAACCATGGATTTACCACCTGCGTTGGCTGCCGTATTGGTGCCTGCGATCTGGTGTATTGAGATGTTTGGTTTGCTGGTAAAGCACGCCGTGTTGGCCATTCGTTTGTTTGCGAACATGCTGGCTGGTCACCTGGTGTTGGCGATTTTTATCGCGTTCATCGGCGTCGTTTCGGTGTCGGCTCTGTCTTGGGGCGTTGCCCCGCTTGTTGTTCTGGCTTCGATCGCCTTGAGCATGCTCGAATTGTTCGTGGCATTTCTGCAAGCCTACGTATTTACCTTTTTGGCGTCGTTGTTTATTGGCTCAGCCCAGCACGCTCACTGATAACTAACTTTACGAAATCGATTCGCTCAATTGTTGACGAATCATCGACATAACACTCGTTAAATTTAACGCTAGATTTTTTGGAGACCGTTTTGATGTTCAGGTTGTTTACGATTGTTGCTGTGTTCGCTTTGTGCCTGTCGGCGACACCTGTTTTCGGCCAGGAAGCAGGAGTGATTGCTCAGACAAGCTTCCCAAGCGTATCGGTAATCGGCGCCGGACTTGCCATTCTGGGTGCAGGCCTTGGTATCGGTCGCATTGGCGGCTCGGCATGTGAAGCGATTGCTCGCCAGCCAGAGATGGCCGGTCAGATTCAGACTGCCATGATTATTGCAGCTGCTCTGATTGAGGGTGCGACCTTCTTCGCATTGATCCTGCCATTTGTAGTTGGCTAAGCAGTTGTCTTGAACTCGCGTCCGGTTCTGGGCACTCTGCATTCTTCAGGTCGACCTGTCGATCGATGGTGTGGAGAGGCTCGAAACCTTGACCTCATGGGCTCGGGGAGCTTCGGAGTACTTACATGTTATTCAGTCAGATCAGTCAGGCGAACGTCTCGCTTCCTGTCATGCTCGGTGATGCGAACCCGTTGGAATTTCCAGTGGACCTCGGACTATGGTCGTTGATCATTTTCCTGGGACTGCTGGCAATCCTGACCAAGTTTGCCTGGAAGCCGATTATCGAAGGGCTGGACGAGCGTGAACTGGGTATCGCTCGAAACATCGACGAAGCCGAAGCTGCCAACCAAAAGGCTCAAGACAATCTTGCTCAGTACGAAGCGAAGCTGGCTTCTGTCAACGACGAAGCAGCTGCGATTCTGGCTGAGGCTCGCAGCGATGCGACGGCCATCAAGGAGAAGGCTCAAGCGGAGGCTTCCGAAGAAGCTCAGCGGACCAAGGACCGTGCTCTGGCCGACATCGAAGCTGCAAAAGCAGCAGCAGTTCGTGAACTGGCGGAGTCGTCCGTGGACACTGCTGTTTCGCTGGCAGGAAACATTGTCGGACGATCGCTGGACAAGAACGACCATTCGTCCTTGATTGATCAAGCCGTTGACCGATTTTCCGGTTCCGGTGCGTAACCTGACCGCGTTTAATTTTACTCCTTCCACTTTTTGCACGATTTGATGACTGATTCCTCAAAGCAAGCAACGGTTTTCGACACCGACCAGCAGCAGCTTGGCGATATCTACGCCAAAGCGCTCCTGGGTGCTGGAGCAAAATCAGGTTCAGTGGATCAGCTGGTGGAAGAACTGAAAGCCGTCGCTGACGCTGTCGTCCAACTGCCGAAACTGGCTGCGGCTCTTGAGTCACCCAGGGTGACCGTCGACGCGAAAACTGGTTTGCTGGAGAAGGCATTCGGTGGCAAAGTCAGTAAGGACTTATTGAACTTCCTGAAGGTCGCCGCCAATAAAGGACGACTCGATTGCCTGAGCGCGATCAGTTCTTCGGCAGTTCGGTTGAACGACGAGATGGCCGGGCGAGTTGCCGGTACGCTGACAACAGCAGACCCGGTATCGGACGATGTCATTGAGCGAGTCGCTCAGAAAATTTCCGGCCAGATCGGAAAGACCGTTCGACTGGAACGAGTTGTTGATCCTGAGATCATCGGTGGAATGGTCGTGCGAGTCGGTGACACCGTTTACGACGGCAGCGTGGTCAGCCAGCTGAATCAGGTCAAGGCGAAAGCGACAAAGCGAGCCGGTGACATCATCCGCGAGAAACTGGAACAGTTCACGTCGAGCTGAATCAATAACCAAACCTGTTCGAACAAAACATTGAAGCGAAAATCGTCCCTGGCGGCGATTCAAAATCCAAGAGGAACACAATGAAAATCAGTGCTGACGAAATCGCCTCGGTCATCCAACAGGAAATCGAGCAGTTTGAAAGTCAGATTGACGTTCGAGAAGTCGGAACCGTGCTGGAAGTCGGTGACGGTATCGCTCGAGTCCACGGGCTGACTAATGTCGCTGCCGGTGAAATGGTCGAATTCCCTCACGGAATCATCGGACTGGCGTTCAACCTCGAAGAAAACTCAGTCGGTATCATCATTCTGGGTGACTACCTGAAGATCAACGAGGGTGATCAGGTCAAATCGCTTGGCACTCTGTTGTCCGTTCCTGTCGGCGACGCCGTGGTCGGTCGCGTTCTTGACCCGCTTGGCAACCCACTCGACGGTAAAGGTCCCGTCAACAGCAGCGAAACCCGTCCGGTCGAGATCATTGCGGCTGGTGTGGCTGAGCGTCAGCCAGTCGGCGAACCCATGCAGACGGGTTTGAAGGCCGTCGATGCAATGACGCCGGTTGGTCGAGGCCAGCGTGAATTGATCATTGGTGACCGAAAGACTGGAAAGACCGCTGTCGGTATCGACGCGATCATTAACCAGAAGGATTCCGGCGTCAAATGTTTCTACATCGCTGTCGGACAGAAAGATTCGTCTGTTGCGGGTGTGATCAAGGAACTGGAAGAACGCGGCGCAATGGATTACACGACGGTGATCGTGTCGGGCGCCAGTTCACCTTCGCCACTTCAGTACATTGCTCCTTACGCCGGAACGGCGATGGCCGAGCACTTCATGTACAACGGCCAGCACTGCCTGATCGTTTACGATGACCTTTCCAAGCAAGCGGTTGCCTATCGCGAGCTGTCCTTGCTGATGCGTCGTCCGCCGGGACGTGAAGCCTACCCGGGAGACGTGTTCTATTGCCACAGCCGTTTGCTTGAGCGATCGGTAAAGCTCAGCGATGCATTGGGCGGTGGTTCCATCACATCGTTCCCGATCATTGAGACTCAGGAAGGTGAAGTTTCGGCTTACATTCCGACCAACGTGATTTCGATTACCGACGGTCAGATCTATTTGCAGCCCGACTTGTTCTTCAGCGGTGTTCGTCCTGCGATGAACGCGGGTATCTCGGTTTCTCGCGTGGGTGGTGCCGCTCAGGTGAAAGCGATGAAGAACGTGGCTGGTGGTTTGCGCCTTGACCTCGCTTCATTCCGCGAACTGGAAGCATTCGCTCAACTGGGTACCGACCTGGACGCAGCGACTCAGGCAAAGCTTGATCGCGGTTATCGGATGGTTGAGCTGCTGAAACAAGCTCAATACCAACCGCTCAACGTGGTTGATCAGATCATGGTCATCTACGCGGGCACCAACGGATTCCTCGACGAAGTTCCCGTGAATGAAGTCCGTCGCTGGGAAGGTGAATTCCTTGAGTTCATTCACTCGAAGAAAAAGGATGTCTGGGATGCGTTGGACGCCGACAAGGACAACGGCGCGACCATGAAAAAATCTGATGATGAAACAACAAAGAAAGTCATTGAAGCCATTGAAGAATTCAACAAGTCCTTCAAGTAGAAACATCGTCCAGCATCAACGCGGCCCGTTCCGCATTCCGCATTCCGCATTCCGATTTTGACCTATGGCCAACGCCAGAGCACTTGATAAACGTCGCAAGTCCATTCGCAACATCAAAAAGATCACGCGAACCATGGAACTGATCGCGACTGCGCGGTTCAAGAAAGCGATGGATCGAGCAACCGCTGCCAGTGATTACACTCGCCGCATCACTGCCGTCGTTTCCGATCTTGCTCGCGCTGGCCTGGAAGTTTCTCACCCTTTGCTGGAGGCTCCGGACAAGTCAACCGACGCGACCCTGTTGGTGCTGACGGGAAACCGCGGACTCTGCGGCGGTTACAATGGAAACGCTTTGCGATTGGGCATGAAATCGCGGGAAACTTTGATCGAACAGGCAGAAAACGTCACCCTTGAAGTCAGCGGCAAACGCGGCATCAACGGTTTCAAGTTTCGTGACATTGAAGCGGACGAATCGTTTACTCAGTTTGATGACCAACCCGAATACGCGGAAGTCGAAAAAATCGCCAATCGGTACCTGGCAGCTTACGAAGCCGGCAAGCTTCACCGCTTGGATGTCACCTACACCAAGTTTCACTCGGTCGCCAAACAGGAAATCGTTACGGAAACGCTGTTGCCTCTGGGCAAAATTGAAGGAGCCGACACTCCGGTCGATCCAGACGCGGAAAGTTCGGGCGAATCTCTTTACGAATTCGTGCCATCTGCTGAGAGCATTCTGGAAGAGGTGGTTCCCACCAGCTTCCGGATCAAGCTGTTCAAGTGCTTCCTAGACGCGGCGGTCAGTGAGCAGGTTGCTCGAATGATCGCGATGAAGAGTGCCACCGAAGCGGCCAACGACATGATCAAAGACCTGTCCCGCACCTACAACCGTGCTCGCCAGTCACAGATTACCGGCGAGATCATGGAAGTCATCGGCGGCGTCGAGGCTCTCGAAGGATAAAACAAAACCGGGATTCAATTGGTCCAACTGAATCCTGCAAAACTGAACATTGCAACTGAAAATTTATTCGAAGATATCCCCATGGCAAACATCGGTAAAATCACACAGGTGATCGGTTCGACATTCGACGCGGAATTCAGCGCCGACCAGCTTCCGCCAATTTACAATGCGGTCACAGCTGAAATCGACACCGGTGGCGACAAGCGAACGCTGTACGGTGAAATTTCCAAGCACCTCGGTGGCGGACGCGTCCGCTGCGTGGCGTTGGGATCGACCGAAGGTCTGCGTCGTGGAGCGGACTGTGTGGACACGGGTGCTCCCGTTTCCGTGCCCGTCGGTGACGCGACTCTCGGCCGAGTGTTCAACATGCTGGGTGAGCCCGTCGACGGTGGTGAATCACTCGATCAGGTTGAAAAACGATCGATCCACCGCCCTGCCCCGGCCGTCGCTGAACTTTCGACCAACACCGAGTTGTTCGAAACCGGAATCAAAGTGGTCGACCTGCTGACCCCGTTCGTTCGTGGTGGTAAAGCCGGACTGTTCGGTGGAGCTGGTCTGGGAAAGACCGTTATCCTGACTGAGCTGATCGCTCGTATCGCGTCCCAGCACGGTGGTTATTCGGTGTTCGCGGGGGTGGGCGAGCGTACTCGTGAAGGTACCGACCTGTGGCTGGAAATGCAGGAAGCCAAAATCGGTGACACTGGACGAAGCGTGATCGAGCAGACCGCGATGGTCTTCGGTCAGATGAACGAGCCTCCAGGTGCCCGTCTTCGTGTGGCTCTTTCGGCACTTACCATGGCCGAGCACTTCCGTGATTCAACCGGTGCTGACACGCTGCTGTTCGTCGATAACATTTTCCGTTTCTCGCAAGCCGGTTCTGAAGTATCCGCGTTGCTGGGACGGATGCCGTCCGCGGTGGGTTACCAACCAACTCTCGCGACTGAAATGGGTGCATTGCAGGAACGAATTGCATCGACCAACAAAGGTGCGATTACCTCGGTACAAGCCGTTTACGTTCCTGCGGATGACCCGACCGATCCTGCTCCGGCGACCGCGTTCGGTCAGTTGGATGCGTTCCTGTACCTCGAGCGTTCGATTTCTGAAAAAGGTATTTACCCTGCGGTGGATCCGCTGGCTTCGTCGTCTCGAATTCTGGATCCTGCCTATGTCGGTGATCACCATTACGCTGTGGCTCGAAAAGTTCAAACGACGCTTCAGCGTTACCGCGAACTTCAGGATATCATCGCGATTCTTGGTGTGGACGAATTGAGCGAAGAGGACAAAACAGTCGTTCACCGTGCTCGCCGTATCGAGCGTTTCCTTTCTCAGCCGTTCTACGTCGCTGAAGTGTTCACCGGCAAAGCAGGTGAGTTCACCTCACTCGCCGACACGATCCGCAGCTTCGAAGAACTATGCGACGGAAAATGGGATCACCTCCCGGAAGACGCGTTCATGTACGTCGGTGCGATTGAACAAGCCGAAGAACAAGCCAAGAAGATGGCCGCGAAGGCGTAGTTCTAAGGCGGAATTCGGAATTCGGAAGCTGAGTCGCAAACTGACAACCACCGTTTGTAGTAAAGCCTTCAGGCTTTCGAGCGCACCCCGAAGACTACAAAATATATAGTCCAACACTTATTTCCATCTCAGCCATGGCTCAATTACAAGTCGTCATTGTGACTCCTGAAGCAACCGCACTCGACAAGCATGTCGACAGTGTCGTGTTGCCATTGTTTGATGGTGAAAA
>CAYXWX010000031.1:19575-40084 GCA_964468915.1 uncultured Pirellulaceae bacterium | reverse complement strand
GGCTGATATTGGTCGCCAACGCTCAATCCGTTATTCTACCGAACCGCCGATTTTCCCCCAGCTGAACATGCATTCGCATGCTCGAATCCACACCCCGGAGTTCGTCCCAACGTGAGCAAAGTGACCTGGCAACTGAAATTACTTGCTCAGGCCAACGCGCTAGTGCTGCCTCGTGCGGTGGGAATGTTGAATACCCGCATCACGTACTATGACCGAACCGTGGACCCTTGTGGCCCGGAATACAACGAGCACGTGATCTACGTGTTCTGGCACGAGCACATCGCGATTGTCTTGCCGACCTGGGGACATACGGCGGCGACGATTCTTTGCTCGAAGCACCGTGATGGCGAAGTGGTCAATCAGTTTGCAGCCGCGATGGGACTGCACATCGTCCGAGGAAGCACCAGCCGAGGCGGTTCAGCCGCGATCAGGCAGTTAAAAAAGAACAGTAAATTTTCCAGCCTGGTGCTTACTCCCGATGGACCGAGAGGCCCTCGGCGAAAACTGGCGATGGGGCCGATCTACCTGGCGTCGCTGTTGAAAATGCCTATCGTTCCGATCGGCGTAGGAATCAGTGACGCGTATCGCCTGAACACGTGGGACAAGTTCGCGATCCCCACGCCGGTGTCCCGAGTCAGAATCATTGCCGGCCCGAAAATCACGATCAAACCAAAGGCCGATCGCGACGCGCTTGAGTCATCGCGCATGAGCACCCAGAAGTTATTAAACCAATTATGCGATCACGCTCAAGACTGGGCCAATTCGGGCCAGAAGATGCTCGACGAACATCAGATCATACGAAAACGACTGCCTCGCAAATTGGTGCTTCCCTCGAAGCCGAAACTGGCAGCTCACACCGTCGAAGATTCCAAAAAAACGGATAATCAAAAAGCGGCCGGTTGAATTGCCTGGCACCTCGATCACCCGTCGATGCGGCCAGCAAACGCTTAGAGCGCGTTTCGTTTAAGTCTAGCGGCTCTTCGATACTTTTCGCTTGGTTTTTAAACGCCGCAGACGCTACAGTTAAGTGCAACATGCACTAGTCCCTGCTCGGTTTGAACGAACGCGGCTTGGTATTCAACCAAAATCGTGCGGCATAGACGGATCGTTCCATCGCTCCCCGAACTTCGTGACTGCTTCGGTCGCCCGTCCAGCGATCTGACCTGCCTCGAACAATGATTCGCAGGTTTCGGTCGCTTCCATCGAATTCAGCGATTGATTGAGCGACGCCAAACTGAAACCTTGCCTGAGGATAGACGGGTACGTTCAACTCCTGCAACGACCAGCGAGCCAGATCAAGTGCAACCACGCCGGGTAGTTGCGGGTGTTCTATTGCGTAACTTGCCGCTGGGTCAGGCAATTCTGACAACGATGAAGCTGGCAGTTGAATCGTGACGCGACTACTGCGAGGAGCATACAGTTCCCACGCCAGCCAATGATCGCATCCGCCAAAACTGCACGTTGCGGGGAACACGATCACCATCAAGGCGAAAGCGGAAACGACCGGCGTTTTCGTCGCGATCACAGCAAGTGAATCGCCTGACTCTCCATGCCTGACAAACAGCCAATACGCCTGAACGGCAAAGAATGCATTCCAGACTAGAACTGGCGACTGATGGCCCAGACCACACGGGCCAAGAATCATCATGAGCCCAGCGTGTAGCATGATCGCCACCCAGCCGAAGACGACTCGCATAGCCCTGAACATTAACCCGATCCCAATCAAAAGCTCGGTGGCCGGGAATAATGACACGACGCGGGATGCGATACCGACAGGCAAATCATCAATCTGAATCCCCACCCAACTGGTTATCGCGTGAAGCATCTCCAGCCCAACCGAGTGAGTAAATTGATAATCGAACTTGCTGACTGCGGAATAGACGTAAATGCTGATCACGATCCAACGAAACCAGAAAATTGCATCACGTATTTGTACCAACGAAAGAATCAGCGCAAAAACGAACCAGTGCCACGCCCATGGCTGAAGCCGGTGTTGGTCAAGGGAAAACAACATGAACAAGGTGGCGACAAATAAAACAAACGGCCACGAAGACGTGTTCGAATCGGTTTTCCGAGTCAAGAGCACAAGAACCAGACTGATCAGAACGCCAGCAAACGCCACCCAATCGACGATCGAAGGAACGGTCGTCGCAAATTCAAACAAGGGTATCTGGGGAAAGACCTGCTGAGGCGTCCACAATTTCCATGTCGCCACGAACAATGCGATTCCAAATCCAGCCCAGATTCGCACAAACAACGCGTGCGGTTCAGTCTCCCGCTCACTGGTTGGCGTATGGCTGATCGATCGATGATCAGTTGGCGGCGCACTCATTCAGATCTCGTCATCATCGATTGCGAGCGAAGATCCCGGCTGCCAGGACAACGCGATTCGAACAACTTCCTCCGCAGATAAGACGGTGCCACCCGGTGGGTTGAAAATCAACTCACTGGCATTCGGATGCGGTACATTCTGTTCCAGTTTTGACACGAGGGCATCAAAGTCCATCATGCACGCGCTGGCGCCGCTGATTCGCTGCACCAGTTCAATCAATTCGGCTTCAGACATCTTGCTCATGTGACAATCATAACCTGACGCTGAGACAGGCCGCGATACCCGCTCAAATCGGCTCATTTCATACGCTTGGGCGATTTCCCGGTTGCATTGGCGCGGGGGCGGAGGGTATCTTATCCGTAGGGATTTGTTAGCCGCTTGCAGCCTTCATCTGCTAAAGAGCCTTCTACCAGCCGTCGTTTGTATTTTATCGATTCAATTTTCTCAGTCGATTCAATCACTCAGACGCCCGCGTTGATTCGCGACGAAGCTCATTGATGTTGTCAGCGCTGGCGACGCAAATTCCTTACGTGATTTGCATTTCCTTTCATTCAGCTGTAGATGTCTGCCATGTCAGTGACTCAGCAGGAGCGTCGTCGTTTGTCTAACGCAAAGCCTCAAAATTCATCCGCCCCGACCGATACGCGAGGCGTTTCAACGATCGCAGTTCACGCTGGAGAAGCGCGGCAGAAACCGGTCGATTCGATCACCGATCCCGTGGTGATGGCGTCCACGTTCACGTTTGAAAACACTCAGTCAATCATTGACTTCATCGAGCAGGATCAGAAACGGGGCGAGTACGGTCGATACGGAACACCCGGCGAACAGGTCGTCGAAAAGAAACTGGCTGCGTTGGAAGGTGCTGAGGAAGGCATTCTGTTTTCAAGCGGAATGGCCGCGTTTGTCGGTCTGCTGAATGCAAAACTGAACAGCGGTGACGAGATTATTTTCTTCGACGAGTGTTACCATCGATCACGAGAGTATTGCCGCAAGCATCTATCACGGTTCGGCGTGGTCACACGAGAGGTCAAGACTGGCGACTACGACGCCATGGAGGCGGCCATCAACTCAAACACGAAGATGCTGGTCAGCGAATCACCCACCAACCCGCACCTGAGCGTAATCGACCTGCACAAATTCGCGGACGTTGGCAAGCGAAACAATGTGGACACTGTCATCGACGCAACGCTGGCCACGCCCTACAACCTGCAACCGATCGAAGCAGGCGTCGATTACGTGATGCACTCGGCCACGAAATACCTGGGTGGGCACAACGACCTGCTGGCAGGAATCGTTCTTGGAGAAAAGGAAAAGCTGGCCGACGTTCGCAACTTACGTGGCATCATGGGTGCAATTAATTCACCCCACAACTGCTACCTGCTTGAGCGTGGACTGAAAACGTTCTCCCTGAGAATGCAGCAGCACAATCAAAACGGTCAGGCTGTGGCCGAGTTCCTGAATGCTCATCCCCGAGTCGAAAAGGTTTACTACCCGGGATTGGCATCACATCCGGGCCACGAAATTGCGAAGTCTCAAATGCGAGGATTTGGCGGGTTGGTGACGTTCGAAGTGAAAGACGCCGACTGGCGAGAAACCGCCAACGTGGTCGATGCTGCCAACGTCTTCCGTATCGCTCCCAGCCTTGGCGGAGTCGAATCATTGATCGAACAACCGCTGGTAATGAGCTATTTCACATGCACGCCCGAGGATCGGAAGTCCTTCGGCATTAGCGACAACATGATCCGCATCGCTTGCGGAATCGAAGATTCGGACGACCTGATCGCTGATCTGGACCAAGCGTTAGCAAAATAAGAGAGAAAGCAGAATAAAGAAATCAGTGTCAGAATGCGTATGCAACATTCGTCGCTCTGATTTCTGTTGTCTGGCTTCTGCGTTCTCAGCTTCCCGGCAACGCTCGATACCAACCGTCTTCCTCGACGACGCGGATGGGAACGTCAAACAAGTCCGTCAAGTTCTCGCTAGTCAGAACATCAGGTTTCGAACCTGCCGCAAGGATGCTGCCCGATTTAAGCAACACGACGTGTTTGACCGACGGAATGATCTCGTCGATGTGATGCGTCACGATAATGACGGTCTTGTTGTCCCTGATCAGCCGATCAACCGTCCGCATGTATTGAAACTTGGACGGTAGATCGAGGCCCGTGGTCGGCTCGTCAAGGATCAACGCCTCCGGGTCAGTGACTAACGCCCGAGCCAGCAGGATCCGCCGCTGCTCGCCGAGAGACATCTTCAAGTAATTTTTATCTCCCAGTTCCGCGACTCCAAGCTCTTCCATCCGTTGGTTAGCGATCGCAAACTGATCTTCCGTGAAGCTCTGATGAGCAAAGTTGGCGAGGCTTGCATAAAAACCCGAACGGACGATTCCCTCGCCGGACGTACGGGGATTGAAGTTCTGTTGGAGGTCCAGCGAAACAATCCCCAGCCGTTTTCTCAAATCCCAGACGCTCCAAGTCGACTGTCCGAAGATCTGCATCGATCCTTTATCGCCAAGATGAGGATAAATGTCACGACTGATCGTCCTCAGCAGCGTTGTTTTACCCGCGCCGTTTGGTCCGATGATCGCGGTGTTCTGACCGACTGGAATGCTCAGGCTGAAGTTGCCAAAAACCTTCTTCGAGCCGCGGTAGATGTCCGCGTGAGTGATGTCGAGGATGTTGGGCATGGTCAGAACTTGTCGTAGCTTTTGCCAAAAACGCTCCAATGATAGTAATCGGTGCGATGACTGGTCAGCGGTAACCAAAACACGTGTTTACTGCGTACAAGCCTGAATTTCCAAGGTGTTTTGGGTCGACGTGGCAGCCAACACTCTAAGAGCCAACGATTTAAATCAACTGCCATTGCGGACTTGCGCACAACCGTGTACTGACGGGCAGTTCGATTCAAGATCATTACCCGAAAACTCACGATCAACATGTTTCCACACACTTTGGCCAAATCGGTCATCGCCGTTTCATTGTCGCTGACTGCCTTCGTGACCGTTCAGGGACAAAGCTATTTCGCAGCGGAAGGATCGACGGCTCAGGGTAACTCCGGCATATCGCTTCAATTGGCGGACGAACCCATTACGATGAGCCTACACGAGCAATCGGACGTCTCGGTTGCAGAACACGCCCGATACTCGATGTCTCCAGAGGCTTCTGTTATTGACGGCAATCAGTATCGACCTGCCTAACAGCAAGATATTCAGTACTCATCAGAAATCCAATCTTTGGCAAGTGAAGACATCGCGGTCGGCAGTTGGTGTGAGCGTATGCGACATCACTTTTGGGACGCATCAGCAAACGCGAAACAAGCCGGAAAGACATTGAGCATTTTCGGCGGTTCTGGTTTATCGCCTTCGTTTTCCGACGGGTTTGGCCGCAGTACCGGTGACGAAGAATTCGCTGGAGGCGTTATTGGTTTGAGCCTTGGAAAAAGATTCAACTCTCGATGGCGAACCGAGGTCGAACTTGCGTGGCGAAGACGCGATCTAACCGTCCACTACTACTCGCCGTTCATATTCGGATCAAGAAGGAGTTACACGCGAAACTACCAGTTAGATACTTTTTCGGGAATGATCAACGGCTACTACGATTTCGACCGCGGCCCGGGCAAAATCGTGACACCTTACATCGGAATGGGGCTGGGCGCGGCGTACGAAGATTTCAGCAGCGGCAGCTACAACTCGGGCGAAGCCAAATTTGCTATCCAGGTGATGTCCGGTTTCTCAATTCACCTCAGTCGAAAAGACGAATTCTACTTCGAGTCCCGCGGATTCACGACGATGTCTCGAAACGCGTACAGCAGTGACGGAATTGATTCGAGTACATCTTCAGAACTGGTCTTCGGCTTGCGTCGAACGTTTTAGCTTGCTCGCGGCAGACATTGATCGTCACTCGTCCGACGCGCGGAAACTTCCCACCAAGGTTGGTGTGTATCCACAGATTTCGGATGCATCGAAGTACAAGTCAATCTCTCGGGTCGCGGCTTCGGGACCGTCGCTGGCGTGGACCAAATTCATCTGACGGCTGCTGCTGAAATCGCCTCGGATAGTTCCGGCCGCGGCATTCAGGCCATTGGTGGCTCCCAGCATCTCACGAACCACTCGGATGACGTCCAGACCTTCCAGCACCATCGCAACCACGGGAGACGAGGTGATGAAGGACTCCAACCCGCCGTAAAAGGGCTTTTCCACATGCTCGGCGTAGTGTTGCCGCGACAGCTCTGGGGTCACCTGCAGCATTTTCATCCCCACTATATTGATCGCTTTGTCCTCAAATCGGGCAATGAGCCGTCCGATCAGACGTCGCTCCACCGCGTCAGGCTTCAGCAAGATAAGGGAACGTTCCATGGTCTGGGTCTTTCGTCGTGGCAAGGTTCAGGTTTGAATGTCTACAATGGTCGGAAAAACCGACTGTCGGGGAAGTCTAGCAAAGTTTTCCCCCTTTCGAAAACCGGTTATCTTTGTGAAACTATTAGCCGATAACCAAATTTACGGTCTGCGCCAGTTGTTGGGCGCAGGTTCACTTTACGGATAGATCTAAGCCACCGTCACAGTTTAAATCAACCCGAGGGGTTGTTCCTGACGGTCCTTCTTCCCAGTCGAACTGCCAGCGATTTCGCCAGTTCGTGTTCTCGACGAGCCATTCATGATTAGCGCATCGGATCAGTTTCCACCAACCAATAAGCCGTCTGAATCCGTCACTGGAGTTACCGTCCGTCTGGCAGGTGATTCGGGTGATGGAATGCAACTGCTGGGAACGCAGTTGACCAACACATCCGCACTTTCGGGTAACGACGTTGCAACCTTTCCTGACTTCCCGGCCGAGATTCGGGCACCGGTCGGAACTCGTGCTGGCGTCAGTGGATTTCAGGTCCGGTTTTCTTCGGAAGACATTTTCACGCCGGGTGATGGCCTGGACGCCCTGATCTGCATGAATCCAGCTGCGTTGGTGACCAACCTGAGTGATCTGAAGAAGTCAGGAATTCTGATCGTCAATACCGACAGTTTCAACGCGAAGGGCTTCAAGCTTGCGAAGCTGGAATCCAACCCGCTGGAAGACGGCACCGTGGAAGGCTACCGAACCATCGAAGTGCCAATGTCGACGCTGACTCGTGGTGCGGTTGAAGAAACAGGCCTTTCCAGCAAGTTCGCCGACCGCTGCAAGAACTTCTTTGCGATGGGACTTGTGTTCTGGTTGTATGGCCGCGACGTTGACCCGACCTTGCGATTCATTGACGCCAAGTTCGGCAAAAAGCCCGAGATCGCAGAGGCGAACCGATTGGCGTTGAAAGCTGGCTGGGCGTATGGCGAGACAACTGAGGCCTTCGCGTCGACCTACCAGGTTCCTGCCGCGAAACTGCCTGCCGGAAAATATCGAAATGTCATGGGCAACCAGGCGTTGGCATGGGGCCTGATTGCGGCTGCCAAGCTTAGCAATAAAGAGTTGTTTCTTGGAAGTTATCCGATCACTCCCGCAAGTGACATTCTGCACGAGCTGAGCAAGCACAAGAACTTTGGTGTACGGACTTTTCAGGCGGAAGACGAAATCGCAGCCGTTTGTAGTGCCATTGGAGCGGCGTTCGGCGGCAGCATGGCAATCACCACCAGCAGCGGCCCGGGTATTGCCCTCAAAGGTGAAGGCATGGGCCTGGGGATGATCCTGGAACTGCCAATGTTGATCATTGATGTCCAACGAGGTGGCCCAAGTACAGGACTGCCAACCAAAACAGAACAGTCAGACTTGCTGATGGCGATGCATGGTCGCAACGGTGAATCACCACTACCAGTGATCGCAGCTCGCAGCCCGGCAGACTGCTTCCAGACAGCGATCGAAGCATGGCAAGTTGCAACTCGGTATATGACGCCGGTCATGATTTTGTCCGATGGTTACATCGCCAACGGTGCCGAGCCCTGGCAAATTCCCGACGTTTCTGACTTGCCTGAAATCAAGGTCGAACATCCCGGCCCAAGCGAAAACGGAGCCCCGTTCCATCCGTACACTCGCGATGAGAACCTCGCGCGGCCTTGGGCGATACCGGGCACCAAAGGTCTGATGCATCGAGTTGGTGGACTTGAAAAACAAGACGGGTCAGGCGAAGTCAGCTACGATCCGGACAATCATCAACACATGGTGAAGACACGGGCGAAGAAAGTGCAACTTGTCGCCGATTTTATTGACCCAATTGAGGTCTCCGGCAAGGACTCAGGGACCCTGGTGATCAGCTGGGGCGGAACTTACGGTTCGTGCCACACGGCAGTCGAGCAATGCATTGCTCAGGGCGTCGACGTCGGGCATGTTCATCTTCGTTGGATCAACCCGTTTCCGAAGAACCTGGGTGAAATCATCGCTCGCTATGATCGCGTCCTGGTTCCCGAACTTAACAACGGGCAACTTCGCCTGCTGCTGAAGAACGAGTTCGTGATCGACGCGATTGGCTTGAATAAAATCAAAGGCAAGCCGTTCCACGTGAGCGAGTTAATGGAAAAAATCCA
Organism: uncultured Pirellulaceae bacterium; assembly: GCA_964468915.1. Taxonomy (GTDB): domain Bacteria; phylum Planctomycetota; class Planctomycetia; order Pirellulales; family Pirellulaceae; genus Mariniblastus. Next base: position 31,256 of record CAYXWX010000031.1, on the reverse strand, counting down.
CGAGGTTTCTACTAGTGTGGTTGCTTGAAACTCAACCTGAACTCAATTGCGACCACAACAATCAATTTCGGTTCTAAACATCAGTCAGTGAACCGGCTGTTTGAACACTATCCAGGCCAAATTTATGAATTTACCCGTCCTGAAAGCCAAAGACTTTGAATCCGACCAGGATGTCCGCTGGTGCCCCGGCTGCGGCGACTACTCGATTCTGGCTCAAATGAAAAAAGTGCTGCCTGAAATCGGCGCGACACAGGAAGACACGGTCTTCATCAGCGGCATTGGTTGCTCCAGTCGATTTCCGTACTACATGAACACCTACGGAATGCACAGCATTCACGGTCGTGCCCCCGCATTTGCGACCGGATTGAAATCGACTCGACCTGAACTGAGCGTCTGGGTCATTACCGGTGATGGTGATGCATTGAGCATTGGCGGAAACCACTTCATGCACATGCTTCGTCGAAACGTCGACCTGAACGTTGTTCTGTTCAACAACAGCATCTACGGCCTGACCAAGGGACAGTACTCGCCCACATCAAAAGTTGGATCGGTCACCAAGAGCACTCCGCGCGGATCGATTGATCATCCATTGAATCCGATTTCAGTCGCGATTGCCGCCGAAGCAACCTTTGTGGCTCGATCGATCGACACCAACATCAAGCACCTGGTCGCAACCCTCAAGCGAGCCGCAGCACACAAAGGGACTTCATTCGTCGAAGTCTATCAAAACTGCAACGTGTTCAACGATGGAACGTGGGACTACGCAAAGAACAAGGACACCAAGGCCGATTGCACGGTCGAACTGGAGCACGGGAAGCCACTGATCTTCTCGAATGGCACCAAAGGAATTCGGCTGAACGGCTTCACTCCGGAAGTGGTCAAGCTGGACGGCAACGTGGCTCAGGACGACTTGCTTTTCCATGACGAACAAGCGTCATCCCCTCAACTGGCATTCCTGCTTTCACGGATGAGGCACCCCGAATTCCCGGAACCGATCGGCGTGTTCCGTTGCGTCGAGCGTGACACATACGATGACATGATCAACGCTCAAGTCGCCGACGCCAAACAAGAGAAGCAGGAAGGCGATCTCGCAAGCCTGTTCGCGGGTGGTGAAACCTGGACGGTTGAATAACGATCCGTCACTAACGACTGGCCGAGTTCTTGTCACGTTTGAATTTGGATCGATCAACGGTGGCGAGAATTCGTTTCTGGCGGTTGTTGATGCACTGCGTGGCTGGGGATGGAAGTTTACCGCCCTCGTGCCTGACGCGTCCCCATTGAGCGACCGATTATCGTCCGATGGCATTACGGTTGTCCCATTTCAACAGAACTTCAAAGACGGCACTCGAACTTCGCAAGCAGAACGGCGAACTCAAGTCGCCGAAGCAATTGAATTGACTCGGCCCAACCTGGTTCACTGCAACAGTCTGTCGATGAGTCGCCTGTGCGGGCCCGTTTGTCGATCGATGAACGTACCGTCGCTTGGCTACCTGCGGGACATCATCAAAATCAGCCGGCAGGCGATAACCGATATCAATCAGCTGGATCGCATTGTCGCCGTGTCAGAAGCGACGCGATCTTTCCACATCAAGCAGGGACTTTCTTCCGATCGATCTGTCACGATTCACAATGGCATCGATCGCCAGCAATTTACCGCATCAACGTTGCCGACAAGCTCCATTCGCAGGGAATTGAAACTGCGTGATGACTCACTGCTGCTGTTGTCTTGCGGCCAGATTGGAATGCGCAAAGGGCTCGACACGCTGATGGAAGCGTTCGTCAATCTTGTGGAGCGTGATAAAACCAGCGATCCTCCGATCCATCTTCTGATTCTTGGCCAACGACACTCGGAAAAGCAGGAAGCAATTGACTACGAAAAACAACTTCATCAACGCGTTCGATCAGCCGGTTTGAATGACAGAGTTCATTTTCTGGGCAGGCGATCAGATGTTGCCCGCATCATGCAACAAGCCACGGTGCTGGTCCATTCCGCACGTCAGGAACCGCTGGGCCGGGTGCTGCTGGAAGCTGCCTCGGTGGGCTTGCCGATTGTGACAACGAATGTCGGCGGGACCGCGGAAATTCTCACACTACCGGAATTTGTCCCCAATCTTGTTCCACCCGATGACCCGAATGCGATGGCAAACGCAGTTGAAACAGTGGTTTCAGATAACGATCTTCGAGTTCGTCTTTCGGAATTGCTTCGACAACACGCCGAGTCTTCGTTTTCGGTCGATGCCTGTGCACGCGGTCTTCAAAAACAGTACCGGCAGGTGATGTCATTGCGGCATTCAGCAGAGTTTGAAAGTGGTTGAATTGAGCCATCGCGGTTACAATAGGCTGCTGTCGAAAAGTGTCTCCGATAGCCCTTTCCCTCCCGCTGCAACAAACGTCGATGCCCTCCAAGCCGAAATCCAAACCGAAGTACGACTTTCGCACCTGTCTGAAGAAAAGTGAAGTTCTCAAGTCGGACGTTCTGGAGAAATGGCTGGCCGACCACCCCGATTCGACGCCCACGGATGATGCCTCAAAGCTGGTTCGAGAGAATTTGCTGACCGAGTGGCAGGCCAAGTACCTTTTGTCGGGCCGATATCGGTTGCACCTTGGGAATTTTCAGCTACTGCGTCGAGTACGGCGGGACGATTTCGGAGATCGGTTTGTGGCCTTGCACCCGCAACTCGGCCGAACCGTTCAAGTGCAGGTGTTGCCGGTCGAACTGACGGACAACGACATTCAACGTTCTGAGTTTTTAAAACAAGCTGGGCTCGCGGGAGAACTGGATCACCCGAATCTGGCTCACGTGTTCGACATCGACAAGCAACAAGGTCGTTATTATCTGGTGACCGAACACAGCGAAGGAAGATCGCTGGCTGAGTTGTCAGAAACATCGCCGTCGCCGGCCACGATCGCTCGCATCGTTCGCGACTCCATTTCCGGCATCACCTACGCGCATTCACATTCGTTTGTGCACGGGAATCTGTCGATGGACAATGTGCTGATCGATGAAGATGGAGCCGTGAAGGTCACGCAACTTGGCTTGTCGCCTCTCGCTGAAAAATCAACGAAATCCGCAAAAGAAAACATCACTCCCGAACAGAGCGATCTACTGGGAATCGTTCGGATCGGGCGTCGTTTGCTCAACCGAGCAGAAGCCTCGTCGCAGACCCGAGAACTTGGCGAGGTGCTGTTTAAGCTGAACACGAAAAACGAGTCCGCCTTCGAGGAAGCACTGATCGAACTCGATGCGTGGATCGAACAGGAAGAAGGTGGGTCAGACACGAACCTTGTCACTGACGAGTCGCAAACCGAACCCTCAGCGCCCGTAAAAACGTCCAGTGACGAGATCGAACGACTGGCAAACAACGCGCGGTTGACGAAAGGGCAAAAAACCAAACGACGCCGAAACGACGCCGCGCGAAACCTGGGCTTGCAATATTATCTGATTCCTGCCGGCATGCTGGCTCTGTTGACTTTGGTCATTGGGGCGGCAGGTTACTTTGGCTACCAGGCATTGTTCGCCCCGAATCAGACTGCGATCAAAATCAAATCCAGCCCCAAACGTTCAGAAACTCCGGTCAGAAAGAAAGACGAACCAGTCGTCGCTGACTCCACAAAAGCTCCAGACGATTCAAACGATTTTGCCGCTCGCCTTTTGCCTGACAGATCCGGCGCGTGGAAGTTACCTCCAATTTCGAACAGGAGCGAACCCGCGCCTGGCAAATCTGATGTTGATACGAGCCTGAAACCTGATTCAGCTGACGAAGGCAACAACGCCGCTCAGGGGGAACGAATAACGATTGGCGCAGAAAAGCTTGTCGCCCCCAACTCGACTGACTCTCCGAAAGCCAATTCAGATTCTTTTCCGAAAGTTGATCCCAACAGGTTCGACTTGTCGAATGCCGACACTGGCAGTGATTTTCTGTCAACGGAAACCGTGTCGAATCGAACCGTCTCCGACGACGAACCTGCAACGATCCAGCCACAAACCAGTCATTCGCCCGAGCCCAACGACGCTGTCGGCCCATTCGATGGATTTCCCAGTTCCGTCGATTTGCCACCTACCGATTCGCTGGATGAAGCCGTCCTTGCAGCGATTAAAAAACCGTCCATTCACCTGTTGGGGATGGAGCTGTTTTCACCTGAAGGTGTCGGCAAAGGCCGGACAACATTCGCTTTGCAGCGAGACGAAACAAACAAACAAAAATGGTCGCTGCTCGCGAAGAAGACACCCAAAAGCAACGGTGACCAGACTGGTCAGTTCACTTTTGACAAGACCAGCGGCAAGATCGCATTTCGATGGTCTGCGCAGGCTGCCGATTCAAAGATTGCCAATTACGTTCGCAACTGCCGGGTCAAGATTACGTTAGCCGATGAGTCTCGCACGCTATCTTTAAGAACGCCGCGACCGCTACCCAATTTAAAACTGACGCGCGAGCAACCGTTTGCGCAATTGGATTCCGCACTCGAGTGGCTTCCTGATCCTGAACTGATCACGGTCGAATTGCTTCCATCCAAAACGGCCGGACTACCAAAGACGTGGCTGGAGCCCGCCATCGTTCAACCGGGGATGCCCTCTGCCATTCATTTTCACGAAGCAGTCAGCAACCGTTTCATGTGGCTTCAACTGGGGACGGAAATTCGAAACCAAGCCAGTTTTGATTTGAAATTGTTACTCAAGCACGCCGATGGTACCGTCCAACCGATCACTCGTAGTGGCGACTTGAAAAAGCTGGCAGAGCTGCTCGTTGACGCCGCCAGAGCTGCTGAACAGAAATATTTCGCCAACATGGACGTGGTTGCCCCCCAGGGACAGAAAACGAAATTCAAGGATTATGTCGCTCGGCTCAAATCGACCGCAAAGAAAACTCAACGCCAATCCGAGATCGCAGCAGAGAACATTGCCATCATTGAGAATTTTTACGATCGAGTGATTCCGTTGCGTGTCATGTTCCGCGCAGACGACCACGAAGTGGTGCTCGTGGATACGTCACCTGCAGTTGAAGATGACGAAACAGACCAGTAACCGCTTCGACAACGCAGTGGCGCGAACCCGAGTTGCTGTCTTCCGCTCCGAGCAACTACAATCTCCGGCAAAGAACTCTTTCCCGAAGGTGCGGTCCTTCCCGTCCGACCTGTTTGCTCATTTTTCTGGAACACTTCATGATTCGAGTTGGTATCGTTGGCGGCACCGGGTACACGGCACTTGAACTGATCAGGTTGCTGCTGCGACATCCTGAAGTTCAGATCACGCGAATCACCTCGCGCGACCCGGAACACCCGCACTTGGGCGACGTCCACACCTCGCTGCGAGATCGGCTTGACCTGAATTTCGAAACGCTGGATGTTGATGGGTTCAGCACCGATGTGGATTGTGCGTTTTGCTGTCTGCCTCATGCGGCTTCTGCCGCGGTGGTTGGATCGTTGATCGACGCAGGCATTCGAGTGGTTGATTTCAGTGCCGATTATCGTTTGAACGACGTGGCGACCTTCGAAAAATGGTACCAGGTCACTCATCCGGATGCCGATCGAGTTGGAAACGTGCCGTATGGAATTCCAGAGCTGTTTCGCGAATCGATCCAGTCTGCCGAACTGGTCGCCAATCCGGGCTGTTTCCCAAGCTCCGCCATCCTGCCGCTGGCTCCACTAGTCAAGTCAAACCTGGTCGACCCCAAAAGTGTGATCGTCGATTCAAAGACCGGTGTATCCGGGGCCGGGCGAAAAGCGAATCTGAAGTTCCACTACCCCGAGTGCAACGAATCCGTGGCGGCTTACGGAGTGGGAACGCATCGTCACATGCCGGAGATCGACCAGATTATCGGGCGTTTTACCGGCGCTCAGTCGTCAACCATTTTCACCCCTCATCTGGTTCCCATGGATCGCGGAATCTTGTCCACGATTTATGTGACCCCGGCAGACGGCGTCCAGATCGATTCCGCAATGGACTGTTTGAATGATTTCTACAAACAGGAACCTTTCGTCCGAATCACAAGTTCGCTGCCGATCACGAAAGACGTATCGAATACCAATTTCTGCGACATCACCGTTCAAGAGTGTGGTGGCCGTCTGGTAATCATCAGCGTGCTGGATAACTTGATCAAAGGAGCTTCCGGAGCTGCTGTTCAGAATTTTAACACCATGTTCGGATTTGATGAAACGACCGCATTAAGCTGAAACGCCGATGCGTCTCAACGTCCCGTTCCTGTCTTCGCATCCGAGGCTATCGACTTATGCCCAAGCAACTTCCAACCGGTTTTCAATTTGCGGGCCTGTCCTGTGGCATCAAGGATTCCGGCAAAAAAGATCTGGCGTTGATCGTGACAGATCAGGACGCCGTGGCGGCTGGCGTTTACACAACCAACATCATTCACGCGTCCAGCATCGACTGGAACCGAAGCATCACGCCAACCGATCAGTTTCGCGCCCTGGTCGTGAATTCAGGGAATGCAAACGCTTGCACAGGGAAAGAAGGTGAAGCAAATAACCAGCACATGGCTGAGTTGACCGCAAAATTTCTGGATGCACAGTCCAGCCAGGTTTGCGTCCTGTCGACTGGCATCATTGGGCACCAGCTTCCGATGAAGAAAATCGAATCCGGAATCAGCGGAGCCAAAGATCAGCTGGGCGATTCGCGTGAGCACTTCCTGAGCGCCGCCGAGGCGATTCTGACGACGGACAAGGGAATCAAGAAAACGTCTCGCATCATCAAGTCCGGCGATCACGAAATGACCATCGTCGGGATGGCGAAGGGTGCGGGGATGATTGGTCCTCGAATGGCAACCATGTTGGCCGTCGTGATGACCGACGCCGCGATCGATAAAGAAACAGCTCAGACACTGGTGCGCCGAGCGGCTGACGCTTCATTCAATCGAATCAGCGTGGAAGGTCACATGAGCACCAACGATGCGCTGATTTTGATTTCAAGTGGTACCTCGCCAGCCAAAGTTGAATCATCAAGTGAAGCGTTGCAGGCATTGTCGGGTGCCCTTGACGATGCGTGTCTGGAACTCGCACGGCAAATTCCGGCCGACGGCGAAGGAGCCAGCCACTCGATCGAAGTCAATGTGGTGGGCGCTCGTTCGGATGATCAGGCTGACATGATCGCGAGGGCCGTTGCGGCAAGTAATCTGGTCAAAACTGCCATGACAGGGAACGACCCAAACTGGGGACGCATTGTATCTGCGGCAGGCTATTGTGGAGCTGATTTCGATGCGAATGAAGTTTCTTTGAAGCTGAATGGGCAAACCGTTTTCGATCAGGGGCAGCCCGTCGATTTCTCTGAACAAGAAGTCAGCCAACTAATCAAGGATTCGTTCGAAACGCTGATCGAACTGAGTGTCGGCGACGGTCCGGGTCAGGCTCAACACTGGACCAGTGACCTGACCACGGCATACGTTGAATTCAACTCAGAATACACGACCTGAGTTGAATACTCGACCTACGATCGGCCAAGGTTAAATTGATAAGCCTTGTGCATGGGTCAACCTTCAGAATATGGCTGCTGATGGTGCCTGCGATTTGACAATTCAGGTCGGCCCGGCCACCAGAATCGCTCAGCCCCTTGCCGGCATTTTCGATTCCCTCGTAAGAGTTCTTGATGAATCGTTCAGAATATCGAGTCTGTTGCTTGACACTTACGGGCTGATCAATACCCTTTCCTTACCGATATTTTTGGTTCGACGGTTCCCAGAAGACTGCCAGAGTGAATTATGGTTGATGAGGTTGATATTGAGGACTCCAGCGACGATGTCGATCTGGACATGGTTGCCGATGAAGAGCTGGTTTCACCGCTCGAAGACCGGAAATTGATCCCCGAAGATCCAACCGCCGACGTTGTCGATGAGTTCGATGAGACGGACTTCGATGAAGATTTTGACGACACCTTCGAAGAGGAAATCGAAGGCGAGTACGATCTGGAAGACGACAAATACGGCGAAGAATTCGATCGAGAATTCGGTCACCTGACCGATCCCGTACGCGCTGCCGCTCGCAAGGCTGCCATGAAGGCAAAGGCTGCCGAAAACCGCGCAATTGAAAAAGCCGAGCGTGAGAAAGAAAAAGAAAAAGAGAAGAAAAAGAAGTAGGACAAGCCAACAGTTGAAAGGGTGCAGTTTTCATTGACCTCGCGTACCGACTGGCTGAGTTTTGCGTGAAGGCGGTTGTTGGCAGTCAGCCTGAACCCAAACGCCGCCCGAACTGTCAACCGTACTCGGTAAACTGTATACTTGTGATTTGTCAGTGACTGAGTTTCATCGGTCGCCACGATTGCAACTTCAATTTCAACTCAATTCTTCGCCACCATGCCTTTTGAGCCCGTTCAGCCCGGCGCTGACTTTCCGAAACTCGAAGAATCCGTCCTCGATTTCTGGCGTGAAAATCGCATCTACGAAAAGTCGCTTGAACAGCGTGATGGTCAGCAGCGTTACGTGTTTTACGAAGGCCCTCCGACCGCCAATGGGAAGCCTCATCCGGGCCACTGCCTGACACGCGCCATCAAGGATCTGTTCCCTCGCTATAAAACGATGCGAGGTTACTTCTGCGAGCGGAAAGCCGGCTGGGACACGCACGGATTGCCTGTTGAAGTCGAAGTCTGCAAAGAGCTGGGCATCCACAGCAAGGAAGAGATTGAAGAGTTTGGCATCGAGCCATTCATTCACAAGTGTCAGCAGTCCGTCTGGCAATACATGCAGCAGTGGGAGCAGCTGACCGAGCGATTGGGCTTCTGGGTCAAGCTGGACGAGGCTTACGTCACGTATCACCAGAGCTACGTCGAATCGGTCTGGTGGTCACTGAAGAATCTGTACGATCGCGACCTGCTGTACGAAGGCCACAAGATCATCTGGTGGTGGGCTCAGGGCGGCACGGCACTCAGCAGCGGCGAAGTAGGGCAGGGCTATAAAACGGTTAAAGATCCGTCGGTGTTTGTACTGTTTCCGCTGGTCGATCAAACCGGCTACGACAAACCCACCAGCCTGCTGGTCTGGACAACCACCCCGTGGACGCTGCCATCCAATCAGTTCGCCGCGGTCAATGAGTCAATCGAATACGCGGTTGCTTACGATTCTGAACTCGATCAGAACATCATTCTCGCCAAAGATCTGGTTGAGCCAATCGGAGCCAAGCTGAAGCGAGAGCTGGAAATCAAATCGACTTTGAAGGGAAGCGAACTGGTCGGCAAGCGATACGTGCCGCCGTTTGACTACTACTACAAAACTCTGGGCGATAAAACTGGAAAGCTGAAATCGGGCGAGAACCAGCATCAGGCGTGGCGAATCACGGCTGCTGATTTTGTGACCACCGACAGCGGAACCGGAGCAGTGCATGAGGCTCCCGCTTTCGGTGAAGTTGACTACGAGCTGTTGGCCGGGGAGCAGGAACGATTTGAAGTCGGCGAAGGCCCCGAACTGATCTGTGCGGTGGCTCCCAACGGTAAGTTCACCGACGAAGCGCCCGACTACGAAGGACAGTGGGTGAAGGATTGCGACAAACCGATCGCACGCCGCCTGAAAGAGGAAGGCAAGCTTTACTTGCTGGACCAGTACGAACACGAGTATCCGTTCTGCTGGCGAGCCGACGATGATCCGCTGATTCAATACCCTCGTCGCAGTTGGTTCATTCGCACGACCAAACACAAAGACGACATGCTGGCCAACAACCAGCAAATCAATTGGCTGCCGGAACACATCAAGGATGGCCGCTTCGGCAACTTCCTTGAATCGAATGTCGATTGGGCGTTGTCGCGTGAACGTTATTGGGGCACGCCACTACCGATCTGGCGATGCGAGGAAACAGGACGCACCGAAGCCATTGGCGGTTACGACGAGGTCATCAGCAAACCCGGCGCGGCGGGGATGGACGTCTGGGAGAAAGCCAAAGCAGCCGATCCGGAGCTTGCCGATGACTTGAAGGTCCACAAACCTTACATCGATCACATCACTTATGACTCGCCATTTGCCGACGGCGCGAAAATGCGACGCGTCCCTGAAGTGATCGACTGCTGGTACGACAGCGGAGCAATGCCGTTCGCTCAGTGGGGTTATCCCCACAAAGGGCACGAGGAATTCGCGGCTCAGTTCCCGGCCGACTTCATCAGCGAGGCGTTGGATCAGACTCGCGGTTGGTTTTACAGCCAGCTGGCGATCAGCACGTTGTTGTTTGGTAATGAAGAAGGCGAAACCGCAAAGGTCGATTTCCCTCATCCGTACCGCAACTGCATCGTGCTGGGACTGATGCTGGGCGAAGACGGACAGAAGATGTCCAAGAGCAAGCGGAACTATCGCGAGCCGCGTGAGATTTTCGACAAGTACGGTGCCGACGCCTTGCGATGGTACTTTTATGCCAATCAACCGCCGTGGACCGCTATTCGGTACCGTGAACAAACCATCAAGGAATCCATTCCCGAGTTCATCCTGCGAATGTGGAACGTGTACAGCTTTTTCGTGCTGTACGCGAACATTGATGAATTCGATCCGGCCTCTTTGGCAAATCCGGGTGATCTGTCTGCGGAAAATCTTCAGGACGGAAACGGTTATCGACCCATCGCCGAGCGTGGCGAGCTGGATCGCTGGATCATCAGCGAACTGAATCAAACACTGGCCAGCGTCGTCGAAAAGATGGACGCCTACGACAACTTCGGTGCTGCCGGAGCCATCAATCAGTTTGTCGATGTCCTGAGCAATTGGTACGTTCGTCGCAGCCGAGACCGATTCTGGGCGGGCGACAAGCAGGCGTCAGAGAAGCTGGACGCGTACTGGACGTTGTTCGAGTGTCTGACGACCACCGCCAAGATGGTTGCTCCGTTCGTGCCATTCGTCAGTGAGCTGATTTGGAAGAACCTGACCAGCACCTTCGGCGACAAGACGCCCTCCAGCGTTCACCTGTGCGATTATCCGACGGCGACCACGGATCGAATCGACCATGATCTCTCGCGCCGCATGAGCCTGTTGCGAGAAATCGCGTCACTGGGATTGTCGGCCCGCGCGACTGAGAAATTGAAAGTGCGGCAACCGCTTTCGGGCGTCACGGTGATCCTAAAAGACACCGCCGATCAAGATTGGCTGGCGACTCATGATGAGCTGCTTAAAACCGAATTGAACGTGCAAGACGTTACGTACACCACCGATGCCGACCAATACGTTGCCTATAGCGTGGTCCCCAACTTCAAACGGCTGGGACCTCGCGTGGGCAAGTTGATGCCTCAGGTCAAAAAAGCGTTTGGCGACGCGGACGCGGCAACGATGATGGCTCAGTTGGCTGATAGCGGATCAACATCCATCGAAGTCGCCGGTGAATCGATCTCATTGAACAACAAGGACATCGAAGTTCGATTGGCCGCAAAAGACGGCTGGGCTGCGGCTCAAGGGACGGGTGTCGTCGTGGTGCTGGCGACTGAGTTGACACCTGAGTTGATTCGCGCCGGACTCAGCCGCGATCTGGTTCGATTCATCCAAGACAGACGAAAAGAGTTGGACCTTGAACGCACCGATCGCATTGAGATCGTCATCGCGACCGACTCGGACGATTTGAAACAAGCGATCGAAGAGAATATGGATTACATCAAAGGCGAAACGCTCGCCACCAATCTTGAGGTTATCGGGTTACCGGAATCACCAGATGGAGCGGTGGAGAAAGAAATCGGCGAGCACAAATTCGAGCTTTATGTGGCGAAGGTATAATCGGCTGGT
>CAYXWX010000031.1:0-19475 GCA_964468915.1 uncultured Pirellulaceae bacterium | reverse complement strand
ACAAGAACATTTCGACAAGGACATGAGCGGCAAGAACGTGATCGGCAAACCGCAATAGTCCCAAAGCCCTCATTCGCAGACAAAAATAAAACGTGCCATAAATTGAACGGCTTAAAGGGCCAACCTCAGGCAAGCCCAGCCCGTTGGGCTGGAAACCGGCGTCCACCAATCCCCGACGCCCCAACGAGGTGTTAATTTTTAGAGACATGGTTCGTAGTAAAGCCTTCAGGCTTTTGAAATTACCACAAACAAGCGACTTAAGCCGCCACTACGAACGGCGCTGCCCGAAATGGGCAAGGCACCTGTCACAAAATCACAACCTCAACGGGGCAACCCTGAAATTTGAATCTGACGATTCCCATTATGTCCTCACCTTTCAAAATATCGGTTCTGATCTCCGGCGGCGGAACGACGTTGCGAAACCTGATCGAGCGTCAGGAATCAGGATCGCTCGACGTGACCATCGCTCAAGTAATCTCCAACAACCCAAACGCTGGGGGACTCGCATTCGCATCGGCGGCCGGCATTGAAGCCGCAATCATCAACCATCGAACTTTTGACGGCGTGGACTCATTCAGCGATGCCATGTTTGCCGAGATTCGGAAGTCGAGCCCTGACCTGGTCGTGATGGGTGGCTTCCTGCGACGCGTGTTGATCCCTGACGATTTCCAGAATCGAGTCATTAACATTCACCCCTCATTGATTCCTGCATTTTGCGGCAAGGGAATGTACGGATCCAACGTTCACTCGGCGGTGATCAACTATGGCTGTAAGCTGAGCGGCTGCACTGTTCATTTCGTCGACGACGATTACGACCACGGCCCGATTATCGCTCAGGCAACCGTTCCAGTTTTGCCGGAAGATACTTCAGCTGACCTGGCAGCTCGTGTGTTTGAAAAAGAATGCGAACTTCTGCCCGAGGTCATCAACCTGCTGGCTGCCGGAAGAGTGAAAATGGATGGCCGAGTTGCGCGGGTTAACAAACCATGACCGACCTCTCAGAGCTGCAAAAGCAAATATGCGATATCGGAAAGCGTGCCTGGACCCAGGGCTATGTCGCCGCCAGCGATGGCAACATTTCGGCTCGTCTGGGTGAAGATCGAGTGCTTTGCACTCCCACGATGACATGCAAAGGGTTTATGACACCAGACTTGTTATGCGTGGTCAACATGGATGGCGAATTGATCCATGGACAAAAGCCGCCCACCAGCGAGATCAAGCTGCACCTGAATATCTATCGCCAGCGAGCCGATGTGCACAGCGTCATTCATTCACATGCCCCTCACGCCACGGCATTTGCAATGACTGGCCAGGCCATACCGCGAAATGTGCTTACCGAGCCGGAACTGTTTCTGGGGAATGTCCCCACTGCTCCCTACGCAATGCCGGGCACTGACAGGTTCGCACAATCGATCAACCCGTTCGTCCAATCCGCCAATGCGATTCTGCTGGCCAATCACGGGGTCGTGACCTATCATCACTCGGTCGAAACCGCGTTCTGGTTGACCGAAATGCTGGACGCGTATTGCCGTGTCCTGATCAACGCAAAATCGCTCGGGCCAATTCAGCCCCTTTCCGACGCGCAGGTCAACGAGCTTGCGGCCACACGAAAACGAATGGGCTACGAGGCGTGAGCCAAACGACGCTGTTAAAGTTTGCTGCCTGAGCAATAGTTTCCGGACGCGCAAACATCAACACGGACAAGGCTCGTTCGTTCATTGCAGGAAAGATAGCCATCTTCTTTTGCTCTGGCAAATCCCCTCGTCCGACCTGCAACGCTTGCATGATTCTGCTGGCAACAGTCAAGTAAAGTTTAACGCCTGATTGCTGTGAAGATTTTCGGATCGTTCGCATTGAATCAGTCGTGATTGTTAAGATCGCATAAACTTTACTGCCGTGATTGTGAGTAGATTGAGATCAATCCGATTAAGTAAACCAACGTCACCAAAAGTGTGCACTGATCTCAGACAATCTATATCCAAGCCGGTTCAGATTACATGTGTAGAAGATTTTGGATTCAAACGGCCCTCGTGCTGTGCTTTACAGCAAATGCAACTGCTCAAGACTTCAGTTTCGATTCAACTCGATTCGATTCTGACGTCACGCCGACAGCTTACGTTGCGATTCTGCCTTCTCAGGATAGCGACGAAGACGCGGCTGGCGACGAGGAATCCAGTGAACAGCTTCGCGAGAAGCTCGCTCGCATGGAACTTCGACTGCGTGAGCTGGAAAACGATCTGGACGATCGCTTGACGGCCTACGAAGAGGCAGCGGACGAAGCGGAAGAATCCGACGAAGATGTTTACGATCGTCTGGACGAACTGGAAGAGGTAATCGAAGACCAGGACAAGGCGATAGGAAAATTCAAGGACACGCTGCCGGGACTGGTTTATCACGGCCACAAGAACCCGAAAATGCAATTCTTCGGTCGAATTCACCTGGACTACTGGACATTCCCCCGAGCGGATGACTCACTTTTTCTACTTGAGGGTGATCCAGATGGACCGCAGGACAACGTAACGTTTCGCCGTATGCGAATCGGAATCAAAGGTGCCTTGTTTGACAACATGTTCTACAAGTACGAAGGCGAGTTCGCCGGCGGAGTCGCATCGTCGTACCGTGACGCGTACTTTGGCTTTGCGGACGTACCGTATCTGAACACCGTGCTTATCGGAAACCACAAGCGTCCTTACGGATTGGACCACCTGAACAGTTCACGTCACAACATTTTCATCGAACGACCTTTTATCGTTGAGGCTTTCAATCAGGACGCTCGACGCCTTGGTGCTTCCACCAACGGAATCAGTGAAGACGGAAACTGGAATTGGCGTTTTGGAGTTTGGAATCAGGATCTGACGCAGACACGTGACGGTTGGGAGACAGATGATTACGAGCTGGAAATGGCAGGTCGCATCGCCGGAACACCGTGGTACGACGAATCCTCCGGCGGTCGTGGCTACCTTCACGTCGCCATGTCTGGATCCGTCGGTGAAGTAAACGACACCAGCAACGCGTCTCGGTGGAGAACGCGGCCCGAAGCTCGTAGTGACGGCCGATGGTTAAATACAGGCCGAATTCCGAATGCCGACGAAACCGCTCTGATTGGCTTGGAAGCTCTGGCAAACATTGGTTCATTCCAGCTGACCGGTGAATACATGCGTTTGAATGTCAACCGACGCGGAATCGATCCGAATCTTGAATTCGACGGTGGCTACGTCCAGGCTGCTTACTTCCTGACGGGCGAGCACATGCCGTGGAATCGCAAGACGGGGACCTTGGGTCGAGTCAAACCCTTCGAAAACTTCTTCCTGGTTCGCGGTTGCGACTGTGAAACGAAAAGTGGATGGGGTGCATGGCAAGTCGCTGCTCGCTTGTCTTGGGCAGACTTGAGCGATGCGGACATTCTTGGCGGTGAAGGCGAATCATTGACGCTAGGCCTGAACTGGTTGTTCAATCCTTACGCTCGAATGCAGTTTAACTACATCACAGGTCAAATCTCGAACAATGCGAACCTGGTGGGTGGAGCCGGAGCGGACGGCAACTACGACATCTTTGGAATCCGCATGATGGTTGACTTCTAGTCGGTATTATCAAATCGCAAACGTCGAACAGCCAGTCGTTCCCCTCGAATTGACTCTCTACCCAACAAAGAACAATTGAACATCGAGTAGTCTTATGAACCAACCAAACAAGATTCTGCTGGGCCTTGCCCTTGTACTGGGAAGCGTGGTTTTGACTCAAACCATCAGCCCTTCCATTTTCCGTAACGCCGTCGCGGCGACCGAGGGCTGCGGCTGCAACGCCGAACCCTCAGCATGCGACAGTTGCGAGGCCGTTGAGTGTGATGCGTGCACCGAAGGCCACACGTGTACGAAGCGAACAGGGTGCAAGCACAAACGCTGCCAGAAGCCTCGCAAGAAGATCAACTGCCCCAGTTGTGCCGTCGAATGCGACACTTGCACACTGGAACTCGATCACTACGAAGAGGAAAAAACCTGCTTCAAGACCGAGCAAAAGATTGTCTGCATCCCGCCCGTTCGCTACCCCTGGGAAAAGTGTTGCCCGCCGGGACGAACCAGTAAGACTCGAGCCGTCACCTTACTGAAAGTCCACAAATACAAATGTAAAGCGTGTGGCTACAAGTGGAAACTTGACCCGCTGCCAGAACCATGTGGCGATAAAGATCCGGAAACGGATGGCACACCTGAAGCGCCTGAATCGAAATCAACGACCGAGCCCGAGGGAAGCGTTGACCCTGTTGTTGCCCCCGTCACGGATCAGAATCTGCTGAGCCCGACCGAGGCACCGCAGCCGGAATTCGAGCCGGAAATCGATGTTCCCGTTCCGGACCTGGGTGAAGTTCCACAAGCCCCCGCCAGTTAGTGGGACTCGTTCACAACTGCAACCAATAAATCTGCGACAGTCATTGCCATGGCTGTCGCTTTTTTCGTTTTCGAGTGCACCTGAATCGCCAAACTAAAACAGGCGATTCAATCCATTCAACGCTGCCACGCGGTAAGCTTCCGCCATGGTCGGGTAATTGAACGTCGTTTGAGTGAAATACTTCAACGAATTCGCCTCGCCCTCCTGTTCCATGATTGCCTGACCGATATGCACGATCTCAGCCGCGTTAGGTCCGAAGCAATGAACCCCGAGTATCTCTAACGTATCCCGATGGAACAGCAGCTTTAGCATACCGACGCGCTGGCCCAGAATCTGAGCGCGAGCGAGATTTTTGAACTGAGAATTTCCAACTTCATACGGGATCTTCTCTTCGGTAAGCTGCTTTTCTGTTTTCCCAATCGAACTGATTTCCGGACTGGTATAAATTCCCGATGGAATCTCTTCCAGTCGCTGACATTCGGGCCCTGATTCACCAAGGATGCTTTTCGCGGCCGCTCGACCCTGCGTATAAGCTGCACTGGCAAGTGATGGGAATCCAATCACGTCACCCACGGCAAAAACGTTTTCCACTTCCGTTTGAAAACAATGATTCACCGCAAGGTAGCCTCGACTGTCGGGCGTCAGGCCAATGTTATCAAGCCCAAGATCATTGCTGTTTCCTGTTCGACCGGCCGCCCAAAGCAACGCATCCGATTTCAGCTTTTTTCCGCTTTTCAAATACGTCACGACCCCGTCATCTTCGCCGACGATTTTTTCATATTGTTCGTTGTGTCGAATCACCACACCACGTTCACGCATGTGATAACTGAGAGCGTCGCTGATTTCGTCGTCCAGAAAGTCCAGCAAACCGCTGCGACTGTTCACCAGATTGATTTTGATATCCAGATTACGAAACATCGACGCGTACTCACAACCAATCACTCCGGCCCCGTAAATCGTCATCGACTGAGGTTTTTGATCGAGGCCCAGAATCGTATCGCTGTCAAAGATTCTCGGATGATCAAAGTCAACCTGCTCTGGTCGATAAGGCCTCGAACCAACCGCAACGACAATGTGGTCAGCGGAAACCGTTTTGCCGTCGTCAATCGAAATCGTGTTACCGTCAACGAAGCGAGCCTGCCCGAACTCAATCTCGCAGTTGTTACGAAGGTAAAATTTCTTCCGCATTTGCTCCTGACTGGAAATCACGTTCTGCGCCGTTTTGACCAGGGTCGCGATCGAGACATCGGGGCGGATCCCCATTGCCGAAATAATAGGATGGTTCATCGCCTCGGTGTAACCACCGATGGCAAATTTCAAAGCCTTGCTGGGGATTGTGCCCCAATGAGTGCAGCCACCGCCAATCCTGTCGTAACGCTCAATCACGACGACGCGTTTCCCAGCCTTGGCCAACTGCATGGCAGCTCCCTCACCACCGGGACCCGTGCCGATTACGACTGCATCTACTTTGGATTCTGCCACGGTTTGTTTCCGGCACTCACTGGCACGGACTCCATCAGGACTACATAAAAATGAGCTAAGCCCGATTTTGACAGGAAGCGGTCACCTTCGCAATTCGAGCTGAACGGAAATTGGTGCTCAAGCAGACCGGATTCGGAAGAAATCGAATTCAGATCTTCGTTCACCGTCAAGCAACTCAGTCAGGTATTTTCCGATCACAGGAGTCATCTTGAACCCATGGCCTGACAAACCGGCTGCGAAAACAACATTGGGCAGGTCAGGAACCCGATCGATGACGAAATGCCCATCCGACGACATTGTGTACATGCAGCTGCTGTGGTGGACAAGACGTTTCCTGCCGAACACCAGACGTTCATCCATGAAAGACTCAACAGCCGCCAGCTCTTCGGAATCAAGTCCCCGATCGATCTCTGATGGACTTGAGATCGACCGGCCTTGAGAGTGCCGACAGACCTTCATGCCCAAATAATCAATTTCAGGGACACCGTAATAAACCTCGCCGCCCGGCTGATCAAAAAGAAAAACAGGAAAATCATTCACCTGTTTCTGATCGACTCGATCCAGCTGGTACCAATGCTGCTGCTTGCCAAGGACCGTCAATTCGTCGCGAACAAGTGGCAGCAGTTCACGGGTCCATGCTCCAGCAGCAATGATCAGTCGATCCGCGTGAAAGTCTCCTCGGTCAGTCGTGACCGTGACCAATCCTGAATCATCCACCTTCCAATCCTGCACTACGGTATCCGAGTGAATCTCGGCGCCGTGATTCAAAGCTTGAGATATCATGGCCGTGACACATTGCTCAACCAGCAAGTAGCCTGCATCGCGCTCAAAGACACCCACGTGATCATCAGAAAGATTGAATATCGGCAAACGACTTCGAATTTCGTTCGCATTGAAACATTCGTGCGGCAAATCAAACTGCTTCGAAGATTGAAGGACTCCGTTCACGATTTGGCTGTCTTCCCGCCCAACTGTTAACACACCCGTCTTGTGCATCAATTGCTTGATCGATGGTCGGGTTCGATGACGTTTGTTCAGTTCATCCCAGAGGGCAGCAGATTCGATCAAAAGAGGAACATAGTCAGCGTGTTCGAAGTAAGCCGTGCGAAACACACGCGTCTGGCCATGCGAACTGCCTTTGTCATGAGCGGGCCCGAAGCGGTCGATACCGAGGACGCTCCAACCCTTTAAAGCCGCGAATCGTAACGCGGCACTGCCGACCCCGCCGAACCCAAGCACAATGCAGTCATATCGCTTCATGGGAAAAATTCCGTCAGCCCGCAAGCTCCACATGAATTAGTGATTAGGAGTTGGAGGTCGATAACTTTCCAGATCAATATTCCTAAACCACTCGATTGTCTTCGTCAGCCCGTCTCGCAATGGAACTTCTGGCTCCCAATCCAAGTGTTTTTTTGCCAGCGTGATGTCGGGTTGGCGACGTGTCGGATCGTCGGGCGGCAATGGCTTGTTGATCAACTTGGATTTACTGCCAACGATTTCGAGTGTCAGTTCTGCCAACTCCTTGATCGTATACTCACCTTGGTTCCCGAGATTGATTGGACCCGTCACTGAATCAGGGGCATCCATCAAACGAATGAAACCTTCGACAAGATCATCACGATAACAGAATGATCGAGTCTGTGATCCATCACCAAAAATCGTGATATCTTTGCCGGATAAAGCTTGCACGATGAAATTGCTGACCACCCGGCCATCGAATGGATGCATTCGCGGCCCGTACGTATTAAAGATCCTCGCGATGCGGATGTTCGTTTTGTGCATGCGATGGTAATCGAAGAACAACGTTTCCGCGGCGCGTTTTCCTTCGTCATAGCAAGCTCGTACGCCGATCGGATTAACGCTGCCACGATACGATTCGGGCTGAGGATGAACTTCCGGGTCGCCGTAAACCTCGCTGGTCGATGCCTGAAAAATCTTGGCGTTGCAACGTTTGGCCATTCCCAACAAGTTGATCGATCCCAGAATCGAAGTCTTCATCGTCTTGATCGGGTTGTACTGATAATGCCCGGGTGCCGCAGGGCAGGCAAGGTTGTAGATCTCGTCCACTTCCAGCAGGATCGGAGCCACCACATCGTGGCGCACCAGTTCAAAATTTGGGCGACCCAACAAGTGTGAGACGTTGGTTTTCTGACTGGTAAAAAAATTGTCCAGACAAATCACGTCATGGTCTTGATCGACCAGTCGCTCACAAAGATGGGACCCTAGAAAACCGGCGCCTCCGGCGACAAGGATGCGTTTGATTGATGACATCAAGGGTTCTCGGGGATAATGGTTGGATTCGAAGACTCAATGGCAGCCGTTACCTTACTCACCTCAGCATGACCATGATAGGCTGACGCTTGCGCGAAACAACACCATCGAATGTCGTCCAATCGCTGCGTCAAAAAAGTGGCCGAGCTCAATTGTTTCCACCTTAGAATCGGCATCAGTTGATACAACCGTTACCGGAAGGTCATGGAAAACACGTGATTTCCCAGAGAATATGGGTTTGGCTCACCCCCCTCAATTCTCAATGCGTGCGACAGGTTTCAAAAATCATTGGCCTTTCAGTTGCCTTCTCCGTATAGTTCTTCCCCTTCCCATGCAAACACTTGATGCGCGAATTTTCTTTCGTTTGCGCTTTGTTTTGCATTTCACTTCCCCTCGTTTCGTAAAGGACGCTAATGGAGATCTCTCGTAAATTTATCGCTGAGCTGATTGGAACTTTCTGGCTCGTGTTTGCTGGCTGCGGATCAGCGCTTCTTGCCGCCGGCTTCGTGACCCCCGACTCAGTGCATCTGGGAATCGGTTTTGTGGGAGTTTCCCTGGCGTTCGGACTTACCGTCGTTTCGATGGCTTATGGAATCGGACATATTTCCGGTGCTCACCTGAATCCTGCCGTGACGCTCGGAGCGTTTCTTGGTGGTCGCATCCACGTCAAAGATGTCGTGCCTTACTTCATCGCTCAATTCGCAGGAGGATTGATCGCAGCGTTTCTGCTGTTTTTTATCTGCAGTGGAGCAGAAGGTTATGACCCGGCAACTTACGCGGGCGTGTGCAACGGGTTCGCGGAACATTCACCGGGCAAGTACAGCATGGTTGCTGCCTTCGTCACCGAAGCCGTTCTGACTTTCATCTTCCTGATGGTCATCCTCGGTTCAACCGATTGGCGTTCTCCTGCCGGGTTTGCCGGTCTGGCAATCGGACTGTGTTTGACGCTGATCCACCTGTTCGCAATTCCAGTAACCAACTGCAGCGTGAACCCTGCCCGAAGCCTTGGTCCGGCGGTCGTCGCAATGACCAATGGACAAACCTGGCCTCTTGAGCAGCTTTGGTTGTTCATCGCAGCACCTGCGGCAGGCGCAGCTCTGGCAGGCATCGTTTATCGATCCGTCTTCCATCAAACGAATCCTGACGACTAAAACTAACCGTTTGATCTGAGTCGACAATACTCATCTGACATTGTCATCTGGCGTTTCGATTCCACATCGAGACGCCATTTTTCATGCGCTTGGTCACTCGACGAAGCAGTGGTTCATCTTGACTTGGTTTTCGGGTTGAGCCCCGTCGGTTAACGCACATGCGAACCAGTGAATCAAACGACCTGAGCAATTCAGAGGTTGTTGGTCTACCCGAAAACCAAGGGGCACCGAACCACTACTCGTTCGAGCCATAAATAGAATCCGTGAACTGATGTCTTAAAAACACGGTTACCCGAAAATTGCCCGTTGATCAGATTTAAGTTACAAACATGCCCGCATGGCCGACCCTGAACAAACTCAAAGTCAAAACGAAAACTCATGAATTACCACCATCACGAATTCGATCGAGTGGAAGACTACCTTCATCATCGCAAACCTTATTTGTTAGTCGACGAGATCGTTTCGATTTCAGATCGAGAAGTCGTCACGACGTCCACGATATCAGGCGACGAGTTCTTTATCGCTGGTCATTTCCCCGGAGCACCGATCCTGCCCGGCGCCATGATGCAGGAGATGACGACCCAGTCTGCCGGGATCCTGATCGCCGCCAGATACAATCCAATGGAACAGTACAATACGCACGACCCATTCTTTAACGAGTTCGCGTTGGGAGTGTTGGTTAAGATCAATCAAGCGAGGTATCGCGGCTTCGCTCGCCCGGGCGATCAACTTCGGATCCACGTCCGTCTGAACGAGCAGATTGGACAAGTGTTCGACTTCAGCGCGACCGTATCGGTCGGCCAGAAAACGATTATGCGGAACGGTTTTCAGCTGACCAACATTCCATCCGCGACGCTGCAGGGAGTCGATGCAGCATCCGCTACTCATTCCGAAAAATCTTGACGGCCAAGACCGAGTTCCGACGCTCAAGGGGCCACTGGGGCAAAAACCGGGGGGGAAATCGCGCCGAGTCTTCCAGTTTGTCGACTCGGAGGTTTAGCCAGAGAGGCAAGAAAAAACAGCGGACGGAGAGGGATTCGAACCCCCGGTACGCGAACGCACGCCGGTTTTCAAAACCGGTGCCTTAAACCAGACTCAGCCATCCGTCCCAGCCAAAAGATTTTAAACAGAACAACTCGATACGACAAGCTCAGATCATGGCCGGACTTGTCGAGCAATACGGTACAAATCTGGAATCCGGTTTTGCTTGATTCGAAACGCTGAACCGTGGTTTCGTAAACTGCCGTTGGGCTTGAGGTGCATGCGAAGCTCCAGCATGATGTCCCCAGTCTGCACGAGTCGGACAAAGGAATCGACCGAAGGTTCGGCACACCAAGTCACCCCGTAATAATGAAATTGCTCGCCTTTCCCGGTGCCTCTCGAATGAGCCGCCACAAAAACCGCTTCTGAGTGCTTCTCGATCAACCGGCTTGCCAACGTTGCGAAATTCCAGAATGCAATATCGTCGCCCTCGTACATCAGCCACAGCCTTTCCGTTGCCGAATCGACGCGAAACTCAAAACCGTGAGAACTCTTGTTGATCGTCACTGTCGAGTACAACGCAGGACGACCGTTGCCATCA
The DNA here is from genome assembly GCA_964468915.1 of uncultured Pirellulaceae bacterium. Taxonomy (GTDB): domain Bacteria; phylum Planctomycetota; class Planctomycetia; order Pirellulales; family Pirellulaceae; genus Mariniblastus. The sequence continues at coordinate 8,606 of CAYXWX010000031.1, read as the reverse complement.
ACGTATCCATACTTCGACACTCGCTGTTTGCCCTTGAGCCCGTCCACCCAATGCGGCTCTTTCAAAAACAGATTCATCTTCTCGGAATCGTCCATGTAAGGATCGTCGTCGCGAAACGCTTTCAACTCCATCCCCATAAAGTCACCGCCGGGCGAGTTGTTTTCGGGGATGTCCAACATGGTTTCGAGCGTGTATCCGATTCCAGTCGAACCCGCTCTCAAGGTCGGCACAAATCCTCGCGAGGAGAGAACATCAAACTTTTCGAGAAACGCCTTTAACGCCAGTGAGCCATCTCCGTCCAACCCGCTTTCGGGCGGAACTACGGCAGGGGGCTGCTGAATAGTCTTTCCAGACTTCGAATGTTCGACATCGTATGAAGGAGAGGATTCCCGGCATCCAGCACAGATTGCGGCGAGCAGTCCGAGGACTACCAGCGATCTGATTGGCAAATGTTCGTACCGGCTTGAGATGGCTCCGCTCCGAATTGCGACCTTGGCGTAAAATTCTCGTTGTTTGCATGCCGAGTATCAATCGGCGGGGAATCGGACGTCAGGGTGGTTCACAAGTGATGAATCACCGGCCGTCGTCTATCGGGTGGCATCCGAAATGACAACTCAAAGCTATCCGAGTCATTGCAGGCGTTGGCCAGCCCGGGCGACCCGATTCTCTTTTATTTGGCCGGCTCAATCAATTGACGCTGCCTTGAGGGTTCCTGGCCTGCAAACTACGATAGCGGATCTTAATTTCGTGCCGAACTCGTATCCTCAGAATTTTCAGTTTGCAAAATGGAAAAAACAGGCGTTGCTATTGTTGGCATGGGAACTGTCGGAGCCGGTGTGGCTCGGCTTTTGTACGATCATGGCGACCGGGTCGCTCGTCATGCGGGCAGGCAGTTGTGGCTCACTCACGCGGTCGTTCGAGACCTGAACAAACCGCGGGATGTTGACCTGCCGGCAGAAGTCGTCACCGATGATGTCCAGAAAGTCATCGATGACGACAGCGTGAAGGTTGTCGCTCAGTTGATCGGCGGCATCGAGCCCGCGCGGACCATCATGCTGAAGCTGCTGGAAAGCGGTAAAGATGTCGTCACTGCCAACAAAGCACTGATGGCTCAACACGGCCCAGAGCTGTTTGACCGAGCCCGCGAGTTAGGCCAAGTGATTGCGTTCGAGGCGTCGGTCGCGGGTGGAATTCCGATCATTGCCAACATCAGCCAGTGTCTGTCGGCGAATCAGATTTTATCGTTGCAGGGAATCCTGAACGGAACCAGTAACTACATCATCACTCGCATGGACCTGGAAGGCGCGTCATACGACGAAGCCGTCAAGGAAGCTCAGGAACTTGGCTATGCCGAAGCAGATCCATCCATGGACGTCGATGGAACGGACGCCGTTCAGAAACTGGCCATTCTTTCGCATCTTGCCTTTGGAGCCCGGCCCGACTGGAGCAAAATTCCAAAACGAGGCATCGACACGCTGCAAGAAGCCGATTTGCGTTACGCAAGGCAGCTTGGTTTCCGAGTCAAACTGATTGCATACTCGAAACTGGTCGACGGCAAGCTACAACTGTTGGTCGGCCCGATGCTGATTAAAATTGGTACTCCGCTGGCTGAAGTCCGCGCCAACTACAACGCGGTCAGCGCGATCGGTGACGCGGTGGGGCCGGTCTTCTTTCATGGCCAGGGAGCCGGCCAGATGCCGACTGCCTCCGCCGTGGTCGCTGACATGATCGATATGGCCGTCGGGCGAACCAAAATCACGTTCGAGACCCTTGAGCTTTGGGCGGAAGGGCAAACACGAGTCGACGTCGGAGATCCGGGCGACCTCGAAGGAAAATTCTACCTGCGTTTCGACGTGAAGGACGAGCCGAATGTGCTGGCTCAAATCGCGGGCGTACTAGGCAACCACAACATCTCAATCGCGTCGGTCTATCAGCACGACAATGACCTGACGAACAACGGTATCGTTCCCCTGGTTATCGTGACGAAAGAATCGGCAGAAAAGAACGCCAGCCAGGCCGTTTTGGAAATTGAGAAACTCGACTGCGTGGCTCAAGTCGCCGAACGTCTTCGAATTCTAGATTGACCAACAAACGTTTGGGCCCGCGTTGCACCTCAACGATAATGCAGCGGCTCGGACGGAGCCTCGCCCTCCCGACAATTACTTCACACTGAAATCTGTAAACTGAAAACTTGATCATGAAATACGTCATCATCATCCCCGACGGCTGTGCCGATGAACCTCAGGAATCGCTGGGCGGGAAAACTCCGCTCGCTGCTGCCAACACGCCGACGATGGATAAGATTGCCGCGGCAGGAGTGGTCGGTCGAGCCAATCACACGCCGACTCAGTTCGAAGCCGGCAGCGCGGTCGCGAACATGAGCCTGCTGGGATACGACCCGGTCGCCAACTATACCGGACGAGCACCATTGGAAGCAGCCGCTCAAGGCATCGAGTTGGATCCCGAAGATTGGTGTATCCGCTGCAACGTCGTCACCGTCGAAGATCAGACGATGAAAAGCTTCACCGCCGGACATATTTCGTCCGAAGAAGCGAAAGAGCTGCTTGTCACGGCTCAGGAGAATGTCGAAGACGATCGCCTTGAGTTCATCCCGGGTGTCAGCTACCGAAATCTGCTGATGCTACGTCCGGCGGGCGGCCAGCCGGCTCCGTTTTCCAACGAAACCAGAGCGACTCCACCACACGACTTGTCCGACAAATCCGTCGCGGAAGATTTTCCTCGTGGGCCCGGCAGTCAGATGCTTAACGACTTGATGAACCGAAGCATGGATTGGTTTAAGGGTCACCCAGTCAATGAAAAACGCGTGGCCGCCGGTAAGCCTCCTGCAACCAACGTCTGGCTGTGGGGACTTGGGCAACGGCCATCGCTGGAGTCATTCGAAACTCGACACGGCCTGAAAGGAGCCATGATCACGGCTGTGGATTTGCTGCGAGGCCTCGCGGCTTTGATCGGTTGGGATCGAATCGAAGTTCCCGGAGCGACCGGCTACACCGACACTGATTACGCCGCCAAAGGCCGCTACGCAATCGAAGCACTCGACAAGTACGACATCGTCTGCGTCCACATCGAGGCCCCGGACGAATCCAGTCACGAAGGCGACTGCGGAAAGAAAATCGCATCCTTGGAATCGATTGACAAAGACATCGTCGCACCAATTCTGGCCCATTTGGAAGGGCAGGGTGACTTCCGAATTCTTGTCAGCCCGGATCATCCGACTTACATCAGCACCAAGACGCACACTCATGGCGATGTGCCATTCACCATTTGCGGCACCGGCATCGAGTCAGATTCGTCGACCGCCTACGATGAAGAAACCGCCTCGGCAAGTAATCTGGCAAAACTTCCCGGCTGGCACGTCATGGAATACTTTTTGGGCAAGTAACTTCCAACAACCACGAATCTGAGGCGCGGAGTTCGCAGAGGCCCGCGCGCATAACTCTGCGACCTCTGCGCCACCGCGTTTTTAAAACTTAGTGAAGAATGGCACAGCAACACTCCATCGCAATTCTCCCCGGTGACGGGATCGGGCCTGAAGTCATCGCTGAAGCAGTCCGAGTCATTGACTGCTTGAACGAAAAACACGCCGCCAACCTGACCTACGAAGAAGCACCATTCGGCGGCGCCGCCTATGATCTGCACGGCTCTCCCTTGCCTGAAGTCACGCTGGATCTGGCCAGACGCAGTGACGCGATTTTGCTGGGAGCCATCGGTGGTCCGAAATGGGAAGCGGTCGAGCGAGATCTGCGTCCCGAGCGAGGCCTATTGGGAATTCGTTCCGCCTTGGGGCTTTTCTCCAACCTTCGTCCGGCGATTCTGTATCCGGAATTGGCCGATGCATCGACGCTGAAGCCGGAAGTCGTTTCCGGCCTGGACATCATGATCGTCCGCGAACTGACAGGTGGCATCTACTTCGGTCAACCGCGCGGAATCGAAACCACTGCACAGGGCGAGCGACGTGGTTTCAATACGATGCACTATTCCGAATCAGAAATCAGCCGCATCGCTCATTCGGCCTACAAGATCGCCATGCAGCGAGACAAGCGACTTTGCAGTGTCGAGAAAGCGAACGTGCTGGAGACATCCGAACTGTGGCGCGAAATCGTGACCGCCATTGGCGCCGAGTACCCGGAAGTTGAACTGTCGCACATGTACATTGATAACGCCTGCATGCAGTTGATCCGAGCCCCCAAGCAGTTTGATGTGATCGTAACCGGCAACATTTTTGGCGACATCCTGTCCGATGCGGCCTCGATGCTGACTGGGTCGATCGGGATGCTGCCTTCGGCTTCCCTGGATGAAAATGGCAAGGGTTTGTACGAACCCGTTCACGGTTCTGCGCCGGATATTGCAGGCCAGAACATCGCCAACCCGATCGCAACCATTCTTTCCCTCGCCATGATGCTGCGTAGCTCGCTTGATCGAGCGGACCTCGCTGACAAAATCGAAACAGCGGTCCGCAACGTCTTGAAAAACGGATTTCGCACGAGCGACATTGCCGGTCCGGACGACAAACCTGCTTCAACATCCGAGATGGGTGACGCAATACTCGAGCAACTGTAGACCATAACAAGGAGGCACGACGCAGTTACGGCATAAACTGACGGTGCCTTTCACTTTTTTTCACCACGAGTGAACGCGGGAAAATGCGTCCGACAAAACCGCCAAAGAACAAATGCCCTCACGATGCGGATCGCGATTCGTGTCCGTTAACCTGCAAGTACAACCACTTCGAATCCAATGATCTGACCATCGACGCGTGGGAGTTGAAGTGTCTCGACTGCGGCTGGCGTGAGACGATTGGCTTTCGCAGTGACGAAATGGACGAAGAAGACGCGGGAGTCAAGCCAACGGCCTGCCCGTTTTGCAAACTCTGCGACCTTGCCGCGGGCAAAAATCCGTGCAAGGCGTTGAATTAATACGAGCACGAAGCGCCAGCGAGTGAGTCGTTACGGATGCGAACACACACTCGCTGGCGCTTCGTGCTTGTGCTGACAATCGCTACGGAAAGAACCAACGCAACAGATTTCGTGCGGGCTGGCCATCAACATAGGCCGTCGGCTGGCCGATGATTCCCTGACCAAGATGAGTTCCCGGCGGGAGATTTCGAAAGTTTAACAAGTTCGGATATTGCCCGGTGCCCGTCAGGAAAGTTGACAACCAGTTTGAACCGCCGCCGTATGCATTGGTGCCAAACTGAGGCGTTCCGATGCCACTTTGCAGACCATAGTTGGGTGTGTAAGTCTGAGTCCCGGATTGGAAACCCGGTTGAACAAAGCCACCGTTCTGACCGGGAACCTGAATGTTGATGTTCGGGACCGTACCAAGCGACGGAGCCTGACTCGCTGCTGGAGCGAAACCCTGTTGTTGCGGCTGAAAAAACTGAGGCGGTGCAGGAGCACAGTTGCAGTTCTGAGCCGTTCGTGCAGCCGGTGTCAAACCGAGCGTCGGAACTTGAAATGCGGTCTGCCTTGCGGACGTTTGATTGAATGCAGGAGCCCTAGCGACTGCCGCAGTTGGACGACTGGTAGCTGGATACGGATATGAATTGGCGGCCGTTCTGGCTTGAGGAGCTGCGTTCCGAGCCGCTGACGATGCCTGCCCGGAACCCAGCACCGGCAAATTGGCAATCGTTGTAACCGTTTGAACGTTCTTCCCAGGTTGCACTCGGCTGGTAACGCTTCCGCCATTTTTTAATGGCGAAGTTGATTCGATATACTCGTTCGCCGTGATCGATCGACGATTCTCAAGCAAACTGGACGGCTGTGCGTTCGTATCACCGCTTGCGACCAGACAGCCAATGGAAACAAAAACAGAAAGACAGACATGCCGCATAACGACTCTCTTGGCTGAAAAATGACGTGAAAAAGGGGAAGGTGGGAGCTTGGAACTATCATATCCACCAAACCACGCCAACGCCGAATCAAACCGCTAGCGTGGTGAAACAAACGCTGACCGATAAATCTGCCAACTTAACATTCCGTCACGACAACACTCCGACACGACAACACTCCGACACGACAGACCCGAAAAGAGCGGTATTGTCGTCAGTGTCAGTTGAATCCACGGCGTTCCGCATTTCATAAAGCCGGTTAATGCCCCAGCGACATGGTTGGGGGGACACGCCCCAAGTCAACAGGCTGAACCCTTCACCGCGATGACTTATGACTCGACGCATGATCCGACGCAACCAACGTGGGGACGGTCCATCTCATCACAGTCCATAACTTCAGCAAACTAATTTTGCGATTGAACGCGGATTGCACGCAAGGTTGATCGTCATTCGTCGAAAGCGCAATACCGTGCAATGCAAGTATTCGTTATCAGCACAATGAATGATGCAACGCAATCGACCGCTGCATCGGGCTGTCTGTTGTTAAAACGAGAACCGAGTGATGTCGCTGACGATAGACATCGCATGTGTGGAATTTTGGGGATCATCAATCGATCGGGCACCGCCTGTCAGCTGTCAGAGAAGCAATTTCTTGGCATGCGAGATACGATGGTTTCTCGAGGCCCGGACGATGCGGGGTGGATCCATCGGCGGAATGTCCGATTGGGTCATCGCAGGCTTGCAATTCGCGATTCAAGCAATGGCCAGCAGCCGTGGCTGTCTGATGATGATCGCTTTGCACTGGTCTACAACGGTGAGATCTACAACGATGTTGAACTGAAGGAGGAACTAGCCCGGAGTGGGTATACTTTCCGAACATCGTGCGATACTGAAGTTTTGATGAAGGCATGGCAACACTGGGGTCCGCGATGTGTTCATCGGCTACGTGGCATGTTTGCTTTTGGAGTCGTGGACCTGCAAACCAATCGGTTCTGGCTTGTCCGAGACCGTTGCGGGATCAAGCCGCTGTTTTTCGCGCGAATCGATAACTCATTCGTATTTGCCAGCTCAATCCCGGCGATCACACGTCACCCACGATACACCGCGCGACCAAACTTGATCGCGATGCGGCATTATTTATCGACGCTTCGCTTGACGATGGATGACCAAACGATGTTTGAAAACATCTACTCCGTTCGGCCAGCTGAAATTATCTATGGTTCTGACATTGATTTCACACGTGAGCTCTACTGGAATCTGGACTCGATTCAATCCGAGCCACAGTCTTACCATGAAGCTGTCGAGAAAATTGATGACCAGATGCAACAGTCAGTTAAACTGAGGCTGAGAAGCGACGTTCCAGTTGGAATGATGCTCAGTGGAGGAGTTGACTCGAATACCATCGCGGGAATGATTGCGGATAAAGCCTCCCAACCGATGCTTGGACAGTGCGGAGGCGGCATTGATTCGGTTGATCAAAACCAATCTGACAGACAATCCGATTTCCATTTCGCTCGCGAGTGTGCCGGCCGACTGAATTTCGAATACAAAGCAATCACGGTCAACGGAAACGAATACCGAAACACATGGCAGCGCCTCATCAACGAGTACCAAACGCCTTTGGCGACGCCTTCGGATGTCATTATCAATCACGTCGCGACGTCGCTGAAAAAACAGGTCGGCGTTGTGCTTGGTGGCGAAGGTGCTGACGAAGCATTCTGCGGCTACACCATTCCACACTGGTCCGGAACCGATTTCGATCGATCCATGGCGTTAGCAAGCAGCACCTCTGAACATTCTGACCTCGCCAGAGAAAGCCTCAAACGTCAGTACGGGCGGGATCTTTTTTTCTCCGCCTCTGATCATTACTTGCTGACCAACGGACTGATTCCACGCGGATCCCTGGCATCCATCTTTCGTGATGAGATATGGACACAAGCAGATGGACAACGTGCCGTCGAACGATATTACGATGGTCTTTTTGATCGCCAACCTGACAGACCGATGGCTGAAAAGTACAAGCGAGTACTCTTTCGGGTGAACCTTGAGAGTCTTTTAGGTCGTCTGGACTCGGCAACGATGTCAGCCAGCCTTGAGGCGCGTGTGCCGTTCACCGATCATCGAGTGGTCGAACTGGCTTTCCAAACGCCACACGAGTTCAAAATTGATGTGAGACCTGAGGAGAAAAAACCTTGGCTCAGTTCACAGGAACTCGCCAGCCGGGGGAGCCTCAGATCCAAACGAGTTCTGCGAAGCGTCGCGGCTCGCTGGATGCCGAATGAAATTGCCCAACGCCCGAAGCAGAGTTTCCCAACGCCGTTACCCAAATGGATAAACAATGATTGGAAATCATGGTCTGCCGACAAGCTGAAGAAGAGCGATTTTGCGAACTCGATTTTTCGACAGGATTCGCTCGATGCCGTCGCCAGTTTGCCGTCTCACCTGTCAATGTGGAAATGGCCCCTCGTCAATATCGCGATGTGGGGTGATGCCGTTTTCGGTTAGAGCGCGTTTCGTTTAAGTCTAGCGGCTTTTCGATACTTTTCGCTCGGTTTTTCAACGCCGTAGACGCTACAGTTAAGTGCAACATGCACTAGAGGGGATTTCAAAACCCATTTTCACAACCCGAAGCGTCAGCGAGGGACTGCAAATTCAACGCCTCGGTCCCTCGCTGACGCTTCGGGTTGCGGTTTTGAAAGGCCCTGCTAGTGCTTTGTTCCAACTGAAGATTAGGGTTGACCGACCGAATCATCAT
>CAYXWX010000030.1:4317-40749 GCA_964468915.1 uncultured Pirellulaceae bacterium | reverse complement strand
ACGAATGTTGAAAACTGAAAACTGAGTACCGAGTACCGAGTACCGAGTACCGAGTGCTGAGTGCTGAGTGCTGAGTACTGAGTACTGAGTACTGATTACTGAATGTTGGCTGTTGAAAACGGAGGGCTTGGTGCTGGCTCAAGATTCGAGGCCCCAAGCCTTGCATTGCCTAGATGCGAGCCGCCGAGCTTTGAGACCGCCGAGCTTTGAGACCGCCCAGAAATGAGACCGCCCAGAGTTGAGGCCCCAGACGTAAGCCGCGAGGGTCGAGCACAGAGCCTTTTGGGGCTTATTCGATTTTCTTGACCCGTTTGCACCGAGTGATTTCATCTACCACTCGCATCGCGTGCTTCTCCGGCGATCTTTCACTCCTGCACATTCCAAACACCGTTTTCGCAGACAATTCTGGCTGGATAAGGGCGCTGTCGGTCTGCTCGATTGCGAACGTCTTCCAGTAACGTCCGGCGCGAAGGCGTTGCAAAGCCGCGAAAGTCGCGCGCCATTCCCTTGATTTCTATCTGCTTTGAGAAATCGACATAGTCGGGCGACAACCAGAGCGTCGCCTTGCCGGGTGTCCTTTTCGGTGCAAGAACGAACTTGTTCGTACGTTGAGCAGACACGGACCCTTTCAGTGTGAAAGTCCGGATCTTGTTCGAGCGAAACATTTCGGGCCACACGATGTTCGCTTCCGGGATGTCGCTGACTTCAAGGAACCAGAAATAGTTGTCCCATGGCCGAACGGTCTTGCATTGAAAATCAAACCCAGCTCCGCCAGGCGAGCGTCGTTTGTGCAATCTGGTCCAGTCAAAAATCGCCGGAATCGCTTCGCTGATCTGATCGTTGGCTCGGCCGATGTACTGCACGACGGTGTTGTTGACGTATTTACGCGATCGAAACCATGTGTTCCAGACGTTCTTGCTGACTGAAATGGCCAGAGCATTTTCGTCACCCACAACACTGTAGACAGGCAGCGGTACATGTTCATTGTTGGCGTAGAAATTCATGTAGCGATCCAGTTCACCCGAGATCCCGATCACTCCCGCCCAGTGCTCCGGATGACTCAGGCCGACGTCGTACGCGACGTTTCCACCGATCCCGCGACCGACCAGAAAAACTCGATCCGAGTCGACGGCAAACTTTCGCATGGCCGCTCGCAACGCTTTCAGCACGACGGCGTGTTCATAGGCAGACCAGTCATTGGTCAGTTGATTGTCCTGTTCCTGCCACGCAACGGCGACCACGATGTAGCCGTGTCGCATTGCCTGGCCGGTACGGACTTTCAGCTTTGCGTTGTATCGCCCACACCATGCGTTCAGTTCATCCAGCGGTGCCTTGCGATCAGGAAGCGTCAGCAGCATCGGGTATCGCCGGTAGGGATCGTACTCCGGCGGGACCAACGCAAGACATTCGACTTCAACCGGCTTCGGATTAGCTTTGGTACCGGGCATCGTGACTTTGATGGGAATCGGCTCGGCGCCTGACAGAGCGTTTTCGGGAGGCGGACTGGGCGGAGTCATTTGAGCGATCATATCCACGAGAAAACCGGGAGTTCCCGCCTCAAACTGCTCGAGTTCCTGCAGAATCTCGTTGCGGCGAAATGCCTGATCAGGTTCTGTATTCAGATATTCAAACACGAGATCGCGAACGGTGAACAGCGACTCCGCCACCGCCAGATTATTGATCGCTCGATTACTGCCCAACAGCCAACCACTGATCGCCAGAGCCAGTTTCTGTTGAGGCTTGGTGTTCGGATCATTGGCAAGTCGTCGCCACGAATCCAATCGCGGTCCGTTGACGGAATTGAGATCCCGCTTCAGTTCTTTGGTCAACCGTTCAGCGGCTGCCTTCTGCTCAGGAGACAGATCAGTTGCCGAAAGAATCAGCGTCTGAAGCTTTTGCCTCGACTCCTCCAGCGTCTGTTGCTTCTCCTTCGATTGGTTCTGCAGTTCCCGGAATTCGGCCAGGATCTCTCCTGCAACGCCTTCCAGATTGATTGCACTGGTCAGAAATTTTTCAGCCAGTTCTGTCTGTCCCGAACTCAGACGCAATCGTGCCTCGGTCAGAATTTGCCGCGCGGCCTGTTGCTTGAGCAATTGTCGAGTTCGATCGATGTCTTGCTGTAAACGTTCGTCGTCTGGAAAGCGTTGCTGAATCAATCTCAGTTCTTCGCTGGCCAGTTGGTAGTAACCCGCCTGGATCAGAAAGTCGGCGATTTTCTGATGAGCATTCAAGTCGGCTGGATCTTTAATTTGCCGTCGAAGTAGTGGAACCAGCACACTCGTTGGAACGGTTCCGGTACCAATTCGCATCGACCATTGACGAGGCGTTCCAACGAGCGTTTTGACTTCACAGAAGCGGGGCGTGACGGCGGTGATTCCCTGAACGATCGTTTGGATTCGGCCTCGCGGGTCTCGCATCGTCAAAATTCGATGTCCATTCCGATCGAACGGTCCGATGCGAAGAATGGTGCCACCGAAACCGACGCTGCTATTGGAAACCCTTTGAAAGATATCCAATTGAATCTCGTTTCGATTCGAATCGCCCAGCCCGCCCTGCACTCTCGTGTCTCGCACAAAGACACGCCGAAGACCATCGTTGATCACCACGATCGGTTTGCTGTCAAACGGGTCCGGTACCGCGCTGCCGTTGTACATCTCGCTGACCGAGCCCACGAGGCCCTCGTAGTCCGCTCCTGACTGCATCGTGACGACTTTGGGAATGTTTTGCGCAAATGCTGTCGAGCAAGTAAACGAAACGCATACGATGCAAGCCAGCCACACTCTTGTAAAGCAGGCGATCGCAAAATCCGCCGCAAATGTGCGAGCGAGCGAGGCACGAGGCGTACTGCGAGATGAGAAAGTTGCCGCCCGGTCCATGGGGTGTTCGCCAAATTGAGTCAGTTTGCCTTGCACTGCCTAGTTTAGCAGAAAACGTTGGCAATTCAGCAGCCCAGAAATTTGCAGCCCACCATGATCAATACTGAAAATTGCTTCAGCCAATGATCTCACGTTTCTTGTTCACATAATCCCAGACGACGAATCGATCGAGATCCCCGCCCGCAGTGAAAAACACTCGCCCCTTCGTCGATTCGCTCAGGCGGTGGGCGAACCGAATATCTTCTTCCGATTGAGACCAACTGGGCACAAGAAACGTGTTAATCGTAATACCGTCGCGGGCACACATGGCCGCCTCACGCATTGTGACTTCTTCGGTGCGCTGATGAGGCGGATACAAAAGATAAAGCGTCGAGTCTTCAAAATGAGCTGTCGGAAGGCCGTCGGTGATCATCATGATTTGACGGTTGGGCGTATCCTGAGTCGCCAACAGCTGTCGTGCCAACCGCAACGAATGTTGAATGTTCGTGAAGTGAGGGTGAACCATGTGCTCGCTGACGTTTTCGTCGGCCATGTCAACTTTCAGCTGAACGACCGGATGGTGAATCGTGACTGGTTTGGGCATCAATTCCACGATTTCGCCCTGTCGCCGAACTTTGCCAAACGTGTACATCTCGATAAAGTTCAGGTAGTCGCCCGGATACTCGGTGCGGATCAGTCCATCCATCGCCATTGCCATCCGTTTGACATTGATGTACTGACCGTCGTATCGCATGCTGCCGCTCATGTCCATGATGATCACGGTGGCTGCTTTGGGATTGTTTCGAGTTCGATGGATCTCGATGTCCTCGGTTTTCAGACGGATCGGAAGCTCCCGTCCGCCGCGAAGCATGGCGTTGATGAACGTCTGAGGAATATCCATGTGAGTCAGCGAGTCGCCGAATTCGTAAGGTTTGGTCGACTGCATTTCGACTGCTCCTTCGCCGACGATGTTGCCTTCGTGTCGGCCGGTTTTTGACGCTTGAAGCTGGCTGAAAATTCGCTCTAACAATTTGTTCTGAAAAACGCGATACGCTTCGGGCGTCAGTCGGAACTTGCCGTTCTTGTTTTCAATGCCCTGCCGCTCAGCTGCTTCCCGAACGTAATTTTCAATCGTTCGCTGCATTTCCTCCAGCGAGTGCATCTGTTCCTCGGACATGTACTGCCCGAGTTCTTCCATGTCGATGATGCCGATCTGAGCCGTCTGCTGGGCTTCGTTCAGCTGCTCCATCAGCTCGTCGATTTTCTCCAGCTCCTCCTTGATTTCGATCGCCTGCGGAATCGTCATCGATTTGTCACCGGTGAAGTGCCAATTGGCAGCCAGCTCGTCAACCTGGTACTTGTCCTCCAGCTTGCCCATCAACGCGGCGAGGTGCTGTGCAAACGGGTCGGCGTCATCACCGACCGCGTAGAACAATCGCTCGAGATCGTAAAGCTGTTCCTGTTGGACCGCCTCTTTGTGCAGCGATCGAAGTTTCTCGGGCGGTTGAGGCCCTTTTTTTGCAGCCTTGTGAAAGACCTTCTTTGCTTCGCGGACAACTGATTTCGTTTCGTAGGTTTCCAGAATCTTCTGCTTGCGATCCTCGAGTATTCCCATCATCATTTCCAACGAAGGCCCCAGATTCTGGAATTGCGACGGGTCCAGTTTCACGGCTCTGGCCAGTTCTTCGTCGGTCAGCTCTCGCATGTCGCCGTAAGCCATCATCTGGTTCATCAAGGGAGAAACCATGTCGGGCGGCGGCTGGCTGGGGCCGGGAAATTTGACGGGATCGTACTTCAGATACGTGTGCACGATTCCGCGAGGTTTGTTTTTCATAACGTTAAACTTCGTAGTTGTTGCCGCCGTGGGTTTGCGAGCGAGAAATCTTGTCCATAGCGTACAGGCCCGCCAGTACAAATTCGACACACGATGCACGGACCGCTTCGTCGGATGATGCGTTGACCTCAAACGCTTTCTCCCACGCTGGAGGAACGCGTTTGAGCCGCTGAGCGTATTCGGACGAGGGAACCATGTCGCCGACCTCGATGCGGACGCCCTTGCCAAAAATTTCAGAGATCTCAGCAAGACCGTGCTCGGAGACATATTCCTCGAACACGACTTGAATCGCTTCGGCCACGATGCTGTCCAGCACCTGTTGCTCGGACATCTGATGGCTGCCCATCAAGTCCAGCTCCAACTTCCCCAGAGCCGAGGTGTACAAGTGCCCCAGGTCACTGATCCGAGGCACGGCCGGTTTTTCGTTGAGTGTGATCGCTCGCTGTCGAGCGCTGGCGATCATGGTGCGGTAGTTGGCCGTGCTGAAGCGAACGCTGACGCCCGACTGTTGATCCACGTATTTTGACTTTCGTGCTTGTACGGAAACCTGTTCGCAGATTTCTTTCATGAAGTAAGGAACCTTCACCGGGTAGTCGCCATCCAGATCGATGTCGGCTTCCTGTTCCATGATCTCGATCCCCATCGCTCGGTCGCGAGGATAATGCGTCTGAATCAGGCTGCCGATACGGTCCTTGAGCTGAGGAATGACTTTTCCACTTCGGTTGAACGTAGAAGGATTGGCAGAAAACAGAACCAGCACATCGATGTCGAATCGAACCGGGTAACCACGAATCTGAACGTCTCGTTCTTCCAAAATGTTGAACAAGCCGACCTGGACCAGTTCGTCCAGTTCGGGTAATTCATTGATCGCAAAGATGCCGCGATGCATTCGAGGAATCAAACCGAAATGCAAAGCGTCTTCGGTCGACATGCTGACACCTCCGGCCAGTTTTGCCGGATCAATTTCACCGATGATGTCGGCGAATTTGGTTCCGGGGGCCAGACGCTCGGCGTATCGGTCGTCTCGATGCCACCAGGCGATAGGGATATCGGACGATTTGTTCTCAGCGACGAACCTCTTGGCGGCAGAACTAATGGGTTTTAGCGGATCTTCATGAAATGGTGCTTCGGGAATGTCCAGATAAGGAATGTACTCATCAAGGAAACGGACCATGCCTCGCATCAAGCGACTTTTCGCTTGCCCTTTCTCGCCAAGGTACAACATGTCATGACCCGACAGTAGCGAGATGTTAATTTCAGGGATGACAGTGTCCTGATAGCCGACAATATTCGGATACAAATCCTCACCAGCAGCAAGCATCCGCACAAAGTTATCGTGGATCTCGCGTTTGACTGACTTGGACTGCCAGCCACCGTCAATCAAATCCTGTAAATTGGTACAACGAGTGGAAGCGACGGTCGACATAGATTAAATTTCCGTGAAATGATGGGTGAGTTTTCTGATCGACACTTTGAAAACCGGTTTTTCGATCAATTGTTCACCGTGAGCCGAACGACTGCACTGGAGGCGAATTGATGTCGTCGATTGAATTCATCTACTTTGATCTGGGGAACGTGATTCTGGAATTCGATCATTCGATCGCGTTTCGCGCAGTCTCCGATCTGACGGGACTGCCAGCCAAACAAGTCGACCAGGCATTGTTCGACTCGGGGCTGCAGCAGCGTTACGAAACGGGCCTGATTGATTGTACGCAATTCCATCAGCAATTTTGCGAGCTGACGGAAACTGAGCCTCCGATCGAGTCATTTCTGAACGCAATCAGTAATATATTCACGGTCAATGGTTCGATCGTGCCCGTGTTGACACAGCTGAAGGCACGAGGTTTTCCGCTGGGAATTTTGTCAAACACCTGTGACGCTCATTGGCAGTTCGTATTTAATCGTCACGCGATCCTGAAATCGTTCTTTCATCCGTACGTTTTGAGCTACGAGGCGAAGTCGATGAAGCCCGATTCGAAAATCTACGAAACGGCGATTGAAAAATCAGGAGTCCACCCAGAACGGATTTTCTTCACAGACGATCGGCAGGAAAATATTGATGGTGCGATCGCAGCTGGAATCGACGCCCGTCTGTTTACAAACGCTCAGGAACTTGTGAGTCAATTGAAGCAACGGGGTGTTTTGATCAATTTTTAGCTGATGCTTGTTCGCCACCGGTTTTCGGGCATTTGAAATTGGTTGGCCCCGAGCGTTCGGTGTTTTTGGCGTCAACCGAAATTGCACGCAGATGGCTCAAAGCTTAAACTGGTGAAATTAAATTGCCTCTTCGGGTCGGGACACGCCGCATGACTTCGCTTGATCAACAAACCGCTATCTGGACACCCGGTTGGTATGAACTCGATCAAACGCTCGTGCTCGGCCAGAGACAGAAATTCTGGTTTTTTGATTCGATGCCTGATATGGACGTCGAAGCTGAACCGAGTGACGAAGTCCAGCTGATGTTCTTCAACAAGTCCGACACGTCCGAAAACTGCGTCGCTCGATTCGCTCGCATCGACGAAATGCAGCACGCCCTGCTGGGGTCAATCCTGCGAGTGGACACGGACGGGCTGGATTACATTTTCTTTCCCGTCGAAGGCGAAGAGGTCATCGTCAATGCCGAAGAAGAACCAGGGCTGGCGTACGATTTTGGTCAGCCAGTGTCAGATTGGTCGATCCACGTGACACTATCTGAAGTCAGCGAACCGATCGCAGATGTCGTTTAGCTACGGCCGCGTGCCTGTTTGTATGCGAATAAGCGAGGATGGCGGCGCACACGCATGCCAGCAGGGGGTTCAAGGATTTAGTCCCAGGCGGGACAATCATGGAAATCCATTGTTCGCGAATTCTCAATCATGAACGTTTATCTTCACTGCTGTTTAAAACTGAAACCCATTGGTGGGCTCTTGAGCGATGGTTTCATCTGCGTGATCGCGGTGACATTATCGGTCGTGATGTTGTATAGCTCAACCGCAGCACAAAATCTGGAACCCTCATTGGTGTCGCCTCGACCAGTCGACGGCACGCAGCCAGTTGAACAGGTTCCTGACGACCGAGCCGAAACGTTGGTTGACGGCGGTGGGTCGGTTGATTTTCTTCAACGGAACCCGCCGATCGTGTTGAAAGTGGAGGCCATCGCGGGGCAACCGCTGGGCATTGGCCGAGTCAAGTTTCGATTGCGTCCCGGTGATGAACTGATCGATCGAACCGGGGCGACGTTGTTGACCGATTCGGCCAGTCGAATTCTATACCCGGTCATCACGAAGTCGGCCGTCAAACAGTTTATCGAGAACTTTACCGGATCGAGGCTTGGGTATCCGGATGATGTACACACCATTTGGTTTCTGTTTCGCGGTGAAGCGCCGTTGCAGTTAACGTTGCACGGCAGCGGCGCGTTGCCAGTCACGGTGAACGTCACCTATGCCAAGCGGGCTCGCCAGTTCAATCGTTTCGTTCGTCAGTGGTGGGAAGCATTCAATTCTGCGACCCGCGATCAGGTGAAAGCTGGCGACTATCCGCCCGTGTTTGAAGTTTACCTGAAATCGATGGTAGGCCGGCGTATGGGCATGGCGTTGAATGCCGAGCGTCAAAGAAAGAAAGACCCGCTGACGGCAACGTTCGAGCTGATGTTTGATGTCGAGGGACTGCGAGCCGAGAACATTGAATCCGCCATGCTCAACGGGGTCGCGCCGGGCGTCGCATCGGAGCCGATCCCGCAACCAATTCAGTGGACGCCCGTTCTGATCAACAACCTTCCTGACGAATTGCCCGTTGAGCCGATCGCAAGGTACGTGCCACAGGAGTGTTTTTACCTTCGGTTTGGAACATGGGACAATCAGCTGTGGTTGCAAAGACTGACTGAGGAATTTGGTGGCGATCTGGGACGCATGATTCAGCTACGCGGATTTCAGTACAAGATTCAGTCCAAGTTTCTGGATCAGTTGGCGATTGAATCAAGTGAGTTCGATCGCTTGTTCGCCGGAAATCTGATTGATGATGTCGCGGTCGCCGGGATGGACACTTACTTTAACGATGGAAGTGCTGTTGGCGTTCTGTTGTACGCCAGCAAAACAAAGCAGCTGGAAAACAATATTCGCAGCAAGCGTAAAAAGTTCGCCGAGGCTCATCAGGATCAACAGGCCACGCTTCGAACGATTGACGTGGACGGAACGCCCGTTGAGTTTCTTTCAACGCCCGACAACCGATATCGATCGTTTTACGTGGTGTCGGGGAATTGTCATCTGACGACAACCTCTTTGACCATGGCGACGCGATTTCTGGAAGCGGCAAAGGGGAAAGGTTCTCTTGCGGATTCCGCCGAGTTCAAGTTCGCTCGTTATAACATGCCGTTGGACCGAAGTGACACAATCTTTGTGTACGCATCGACGCACTTCCTGCAGAATCTGCTGACGCCTCAGTATCAAATCGAGCTGCGGCGCCGCAACCAAGTGGTGACCGATATCATGATGCTGGAAATGGCGTCGCTGGCAGCTGCAGGCGAAGGCGTCGATCACGCTGATGTTGCCACGCTGGTTGATCGAGGTTTTCTTCCCCAAGGTTTTGGATCGCGACCAGACGCCGGGCGAGTTGATGCGATCGGCGAGACGTGGTTCGATTCGGTTCGAGGCAGACGTGGGTTTTTTGTACCGATTCCAGACCTGCCGATTGCACAGGTCAGCCGCGAAGAAGCAGCGTGGTACGACGAGCGGGCTCAGTTCTTTACCTCCAGTATCAAGTCGCTCGATCCCATGCTGATCGCGATCAAACGTTACCAGCACGAAGACAAGGCAAATGTCGAGCGTGTGGTGTTTGATGGACGACTGGCTCCTTTCGGCGAGGCAAAGTACGGTTGGTTGATGGCGATGTTGGGGCAACCATTGCAGCACGAGATTGCTCATAGTCCGGAAGACATCATCAGCTTGCAAGCCAACATGAAGGGCGGCGCGTTGCTGGGTGGGAACGGCGTTCGGGCCAACCGAGGTCCCCTGCCCTATCAACTTTTTGCCGCGGTGCAGGATTATCTGGATCCAAATATTGACCTGCAGCCAAACTCCATTGTTCGATTATTGCAAACATTGCGTGAAGTTCCGGGTTACCTGGGAGCTTCGCCAACGCCGGGTTATCTGGACTTTATTCCTCGGCTGGGCGGCGAGCCTGACGCGTCAGGGTATACGTATTCTCGCTTGCTGAAGCTGTGGCGATTGCAGTGGGGCGACTTTTCGGTGCTTTCATTTGATCGTGAGCGGCTGGAGCGTTTGAAGCCTCACCTGACCGTGGTTCCGTCCGAGCGTCCGGCTCAAATTCGATTGGAAGTTGGTGACCTTGCGGCATCCAATTTGAAGGCGTGGGCGAATTCGGTGAACTATCGCCGAAGCTGGCAGACATCAATTGCCAACGTCAAGCTTTTGAACATGCTGACCCAACAGTTCCGAGTCGATCCGGGCGCTGCGCTGACGATCGTGGAACGAATGCTTGATGTGACGCTGGTTTGTTCGCTCGACGGCCAATACGAATTGGCTCAGTTGGACTCGGGGCGTCAGATCTGGCGATCCACTGCCTGGCCTTCTTTTGCTCGCCCGCAATTGCCCGACCAGCACGTCGCGCCGTTTCTGAAATGGTTTCGCGGGCTGGAGGTTCAGGTCAGCAAAGCTGATACGCAGTTTTCGATCCATGGTGTTTTGGATATCGAGCGTTCGGAAACGAAAGGCGGCCTGCCTTCGTTCGATATGTTCAAAGGGTTTGGCAACCTGTTTGGTGGATAGCTTGTCAAAATTGTTTTTCACTCGGAGTCCGGGTTTGAGGCACGAAGATTCCTGCCGGCCCTTGGCCCCGCGAGTGGAAAGCAACTCCCAGCTCGGATGGACGGGTGAATCGCTGGGGCTCGTGCCATGGTTTTTTGATTGGCGTGATCGTATATTTCCGATCTGATGGCTGGCCGAAAGTCATTGACCGTGATTTTATATTTGCTGCTTTGAGGAAAACGATCTGTGATGGAATTGGCGATCGCGCTGTTGGCTCTGACAGCTATGGAAATCGTGCTGGGGATCGACAACATCGTGTTTATCACGATCCTGTCAGGGCGTCTTCCGAAAGATCAGCAACCGTCGGCTCGGCGGATGGGTTTGATGCTGGCTCTGGGGTCGCGTTTGCTGTTGTTGTTTCTTTTGTTCTGGATGGTCAACGGTGACGTCTTCAAGAAGCCGGTGTTTCATCTGACCGATTTAGGTGTTCCGACGGCGGTGATCAATCGTTTCACCACACCGGCACCCGACGAGCATTTTGAGATTCCAGAAGCGACGCTGGACAAGATTCAGCACGAGTATTTTGAGCAAGCAGATGGGATTTCGTGGAAGGATTTGATCCTGTTTGTCGGAGGTTTGTTTCTGGTCGGCAAAAGTGTCTGGGAGATTCATGATGAATTTGGGCATTCAGGAGATCATGATGTAGCGACGGCATCGACCACGTACGCTGGTGTGTTGATCCAGATTGCTTTGATGGATGTTGTGTTCTCGCTGGACAGCGTGATCACGGCAGTGGGCATGGTGGACAACGTCTGGGTGATGGTCGCATCGATCGTCCTTGCTGTCATCGTGATGTTGATTTTCGCCGAACCCGTCAGCAGGTTCGTGGATGCTCATCCGACGCTGAAGATGTTGGCGTTGAGCTTTCTGATTCTGATCGGCGTGATGCTGGTTGCCGAGGGCCTGGGGGCTCATCTGGATAAGGGCTACATTTACTTTGCGATGTTCTTCGCGCTGATTGTCGAAGTGATGAACATCGGGTTGAGATCGAAGCAAACGGTGAAGTAGCCGTGATCGCGTCGTTGCCGGCTGTTTGTAAACCTTCGAGTCACAATCATGAATCGACCAGCCTTGGCTTCATCACTTACCACATCGGTTGCGCGGCTGGTAATCACAGTTTGTCTGCTGGTGGGAGTTTTGGCTCCCATGTGGGTTTTGTATCTGGGGGTGTTCCGCACCTTCACCAACGTGCGCTTCGAGTATCGAGCCCTCGTGCCATTAACGGCTGCCTTTCTGCTGCCTCTGTTGGCGACTCACTTTTATTTTCGCCGTTTGCAAGCGTTGGTTCGCTGGGAGATTTGGTTCGGAGCCTTGCAATTAGTCGGTTGGGCTGCAGCGGCCTGGTCGTTTGAGTGGATGACTCAGCCGCAGCGACTGGAGCGGTTGCACGCTCAGACGGGCTTGCACGAGGCGGTTCACCACTTGGCCATTGGATCGGTCTCGACCTGTTTTGTCGCATGGTTGATCACGCCGGTTGTCTGTTGTCTGGGGCGATGGACTTGGGGGATCACGAAACGGTGGCGGAAACGAAGCGAAGTCGACTCCGCAAATGCTTTAGTATCACACGGCGGAGCACCGGTCAGGAAAACAATCAATCTGCGAACGGTGGCAGTTTGGGTGACGCTGTTGTCGATTGGTTTGAGCCTGATTTTTTCGAGGGGCAAACTCGTGGAGAGGCTGTTCGAAAATCAGATGGGCCGTCGCGCGGTTTCCATCTGGGGAAATTCTGTTTGGAGTGAAGCTGCGTGGATCAGCGCGAATTCGATCGTGATTTACTGCTTGATGAACTTGTGGCTGAAACGGTTTAAACCTTATTCGATCGGCGTATTAGCCATTCTAACTCTCATGCCTGCCCTGCCCTTCCTGATGCCCGTGGCATTGGTTCAGCTCGAAGTTTTCGAGGGCACGTTAATTTATTCGCTTTGCTGGCTGCTTTTTCTGGTTCCTTGTGCCTTGATTGTCTGGCGGTGGGCCTTGAGCGTTGTTGCTCCGAATCAGGCAGGTGCTGAGACAACGGAATTGACAACGGAACGCAATGCGGAACGGATTGCCGGGTGGAGCTGGTTGGGGATGCCAATCTTTTTCCGTTGGGTGGTCATCGCGGTTACTTTCGGCTGGGTATGTCTGCTGGCCAGCATTCCTTTCACCCACTATTTCTTTGCTTCGGGTGACGGTTCGGTCGAAGTTCTGAGGCGGCAGATGGTTGAGGTGTATGGTGGCGATCCAGCGCAAGAAGTGGATTGGCTGGATGGGCTGAATCGGTCAATGAGATCTGACCTTGCCCCTAAAGAGAATGCAATCGTTGACTTGATCGAACTAAGGCTTGAACGGCTTGCCGTGTTGAAGAACGCGACCGGTGGAATGGAGACACTTCGTGAGTACTTCCAAAAATTGGGTGTGCCATCCGAGACAGCAGAAGATTGGTTGCTGAGACTGAAGCAGATCGATCCCCCGTCAGAAAAATTTTCAGAGATGGACTACATCAGCAAACCGATCATTGATCTTATTGCCGAACGTCAGAACGAATTGCTCACCACAAGGCAGGGACGAACGTGGTACGGTTTGGACAAGATGGTTGGTGGTAATGAAGACATGATGTTCGGCGGTCAAGCATCGCGCGAGCTGCCATCGAGAGAGGGGGCGAGTGCCTCGCTGGATGTTCAGCCGTTCAAAATTGACTTGGCTCGGATACGCGAGCTGAAGTCCGAACGCGATATCGTGAAAGCGTACTTGGCGGGCAACATCAAATTGATCCGGACGATGCCATGGACGGATGAAGATGCTCCGCTGGCCGCAAAGTTGCTCAAGCAAAACCGTGACCGCCTGAAGGCATTGCGGCAGCTATCGAAGAAGAAGCATTTTTCCCCGTGGATTCGCCTTGCGTGTCAGCATGTTCGTGAAAACCAGTATGGCAACGACTCGCGGCGGCCCTATAACCCAGCGATACTGGTGATAGATCGAGACTTGGGTTGGCTGGAAATCTCTCTGATGAACCACGCAGGAAATGAAGATTTCGACGCGGCGATCAGCGATTTACATGCGTTGGCGAGGTTGTACGACCGATCGTGGTTGGTCGAATTCGAAATGCCGACGTGGCGAGTTGGCCTGATCAATGCCAGCGTGCGAAGAGTCAGAGCGGCTGCCATCCTGCTGGCGTGTCATCCGAGGTTTCCGATCAAACGGGTGCCGGAATTGCGCGAGAGTGTTCGCTCGCTTCCAACCATTTTTGATGACGGCTCAAAAGAGTTGATCAATCTCAGGGCAAATCTGACTGCCGATTTCTTTCAGCGGTCAGAGGGATCGCCCTTCGGGTTTGACTACGAGTTTTTGTCCGTCGCCGATGAACCAATGTTTGCATTCGGTCGAAAGTTTCCGTACTTTGTCGATTGGCGTCCGCTGGCCAATTTGATCGACCGAATCCGGCGTGAGGCAATTGAAAAATGCGAGAAGGCTTCGGTTACCAACAGGCCCGTGTTTGACAATTGGCGGCAAGAGAATCCCGGAACGATTACCGAAACATATTTTCAGAGTCTGTTTCTGACCGGGCCAACCGGAAAAGGTGTCGCGTTGGCGAAGATGCTGGACGATACGCATTCGATCCGACTGCTAGACAAGTATCGCAAGTTAACACACTTGGAAGCAGTTTTGGACGAGACAGGCCTCTGTCTGGAGTTGTTTCAAAAGACTCAGGGACGCTACCCCGCGAGTTTGTCTGAATTGGTCCCCGAATTTCTCCAGATGGTCCCGCAAGATCCTTTGTCGAAAACGGGGCAGTCATTGATTTATCGATTGCAGAACGAAGCGTACACTTTGTATTCAATTGGCAGCAATCGAGTCGATGACGGCGGTGACCAGTGGCAAGACGAGGTTTTCAAGCGGCCGGCTGTTAACATAGCCGATTTCATCAAACGAAAGGTGCGGTTTTAAGCGACAAGGTTACTCGATGGAGCAACATGGTGGAGCGTCGACATGCTTTGGCTCAGCTTTGCGAGACCCGTTTACTTAACGCTTTTGTTCAATTGGGAAAACAAAGCCGTCTTTCGCTGTGCGAAAATTGTGCTCTTTCGTGAACGGCATGTTGATTAAATCACAAACCGTTACGTCAGCGAAGGAACATTCGTCCCTCACTCGCGTATCGGGTTTTGATTTTTGCCGCGTTTCAGTATCTGCCACTTGATCAACACGTCATGAATCGAAAGGCGACCAATGCCGAACTTATTCGTTCCGTGGCGTTAACTCAGCGCGGTTGTGGATTCCCGGATGATCAGCTCCGACGGGAATTCGGGAAGCTCGTACGACTGCTTGTTGATCAGCTTGACTAACGCTTCGGCTGCCGCGTCTCCCATTTCACGAGCAGGTTGTCGGATGGACGTTAGCGGAGGAGTGGCAAACGAGGATTCCAACTGATCGTCAAACCCGACAATGGAAACATCCTCAGGTACTCGAATTCCCTGACGGTATAGAGCCAGTCGGGCTCCGTACGCGGACATGTCGTTGGCAGCAAAGACAGCCGTGAACTTCTTTCCTCGAGACAACAGCTTGTTAACCGCTTCGACGCCGGAGTCACCGTCAAATCGTCCTTCGACGATTAAATCGTGATCGGCCTCAATGGCAGCATCTTTCAACGCCTTCAAATAACCTTCATGCCGATTGATTGAATCCGGGTGATCTTTGATCCCGGTGATGTGGGCGATCTGTTTATGACCAAGTTTGATCAGGTATTCAGTCGCCTGTTGAGCTGCCGCCATGTTGTCGACGTGCACGCACTGAGATCCCCAATCGTCGATCTTCCGCCCGACAGCGATACACGGCAATCGTTCTTTCAGATCGCCTAATTGCTCGATCGGCAAACGTCCACCGACCAGAATCAGCCCATCGACTTTCCGGCCGATTAATGTCTCAACGGCAGACTGACCGATCTCGGGGTTCCACTGACCATCGGCGAAAATCGGCGAGTACGTCGTGCCGGTCAGTCTGGCTAAGATGCCTTGAGCGATCGAATCGTAGAATGGACTACCGATGTTCTGCGTCAGGACGCCAATCGTTTTTGTCTGCCCGCCAGCCAGTGAACGAGCGAAAATGTTTGGCTCGAAGTTCATGGTTTTCATGGCTTCAAGAACGGCCTCGCGTTTATCCTGATTCACGGGCGTCGAATCGTTCAGCACGCGTGAAACCGTGCTCTTGGATACTTTGGCTTGTCGCGCGATGTCATTGATCGTGACGTTCTTTCGAGATGACGTTGCTGGGGTCTTCATGAGTATCTAGCCGTCAGGGGTATCGATGGATCGTGGATAGCAAGTGTCTTGCCAACCAGTTTCAACGGCGACCGGTCGGGCGACCGCCGAATCTATATATTACGAGGCTTTCGCAAAAATTTGAAACCGTTTTCAGGATTTTCTGAAAATTGCTTGACGCGACTGTCCTGTTTTCGTTATGATATGGCTTGAAAGCGGTTTCATAACTTATCAAATCCATTGTTCACGCTATCGTGTTTCTCAGGAGAAATCGGATGAACGGCTCAAAATTACGCATTAATCAAGGTTTTACGCTGGTTGAATTGCTGGTGGTGATTGCCATCATCGGGATTCTGATCGGAATGTTGTTGCCTGCTGTCCAGCAGGTTCGTGAGGCTGCTCGACGGTCGCAATGCATGAACAATCTTAAGCAGTGTGCGTTAGGAAGTTTGAATTTCGAGTCCGCGAAGCAGCATTTTCCGACGCTCGGTGGTCAGACCGAGATGTGGAATAGATTCCAAGAAGAAGACGGTCCAGATTTCGGCTTTGAAAGTCTCAGTTGGTCTTACCAGATTCTTCCTTACGTTGAGCAGCCAGCACTGTTCGACATGCGGAAACAGGAGGGGTACACCGGGGGTGCGTTTCCGCTTATCGAACAGCGGGTTCCCTTGTTCAACTGCCCTTCGCGTGGAGAGCGGACTGGGATATCAGGTTTGACTGTAATCGCAATGGGAGACTACGCAGGAGTTATTGGCAACTGGCAAGAGTGGGGAGCGGGCAACCAAAATGACATTCAGTGGCAAGCTTCATCTGAGCCAAACGGGAAAGAAGAGGATTTTCAGTTTACCGGAATTATTGCGCGATCCGGACACGTTACTGCTCCGTCAAACAAAGTGACGAAGTTCCGAAAGATCGGTTTTGAAGACATTGAAGATGGGTCATCAAATACCATCATGTACATGGAGAAGGCGGTTGCTGCCGACAAGTATAACTTCACCTTCAGTCCTGGCGGGGGGTACGAATTCTGGGAGGCGTTTGGGTATTACCATAACGGCGACTGGCCAAATGGCCGTCTCGTTGCACCCACGACATTAGACTTTGGAGGCTCTGGTGTTGGTCGACCAGAAGTAGGTTTGCGTGCAGACAGCGAAATCAGAACAAGTCCACGAGAGTTCGGGTTTGGATCTGCTCACCCCGGAAACGTGGTTGCAGCCATGGGCGACGGATCTGTTGCATCAATTAGCTTGGATGCTGACATCTCCATCGTGAACTTGCTGGGGAAACGTGCCGATGGCGGAGTAGCCACGTTGGAAGAAGTCCGGTAGCCTTCCGCATGTCCTGCTTAAACTTTCCGCCATTGATTGGGTGATATGATGCACAGTTCAGCTGAAAACAGCGATTTGGTCTCTCGCACAAGCAACTTCTCAAGTCAATTTTTAGCGTTATTGGTGGTAACGATTGCCGTTGGTCTGTGCTCGGGTTGCTGGTCGAGTTTTGACATAGAATCTGAGGTCAAGAACCTGAATGCGACCAACGCGCAGCGGCTCGCCAACTTGTATCAGCATTTCCAAAGACAGCATCAAGGCAAGGGGCCTAGGGATAAAGAAGTTTTCGAGACATTTATTTCTGAAGTCAATCCTGTTCTTCTCTCGAGGATAGACGTCGATCCGAATTCCCTTGAGCAGTTGTTTGTCAGTGAACGGGATGGGCAGCCATTGGTGATTAGATATGGCGAGCGAGGTTCTGACCGGGGACCATCGGTGCCTATCGTTTTTGAAGAGACTGGCGTTGATGGTAAACGCATGATCGGGTTCACCAATAATCTCGGCTTGGAGGTCGAAGACGAACAGGAATATCAAGCATTTATGGACGGCAAGACGATGTAATTGCTCACTGCGTAGCAATGGTAAGCAGTTTTATACGTCTTGTAACTAACTCGCTATTCGTCCTGCAAATTCTCCCAGGTAGTTTGAGGCCCAATTGAAAAAAGCTGAACCACAACCTGAAACCGGTTCCACTTATGGTGAATCGCTGTCCGTCGGTGAAAAGATTGGTTACGGACTGGGCGATACGGCGTCCAACTTTTACTGGAAGCTGTTTGAGTTTTTCCAGTTGTACTTCTATACCGACGTGTTCGGAATTTCTGCGGGTGCCGCGGGAACGATGTTCTTTGTCACCAAGATCTTCGACGCGGTGAATGATCCGCTGGTCGGCTTGTTGGCTGACAGGACGAGAACTGCCTGGGGAAGATTTCGCCCGTATCTGTTGTGGATGTCCATTCCCTTCGCAATCACGGGGGCGTTGACGTTTTATACCCCGGATCTGCCCGACGCTCAGAAGCTGGTTTACGCCTACATAACGTACACCTTGGTGTTCATGGCCTACACCGCTATCAACATTCCCTACGGGGCATTGATGGGAGTGATCAGTGCTAATCCGATCGAGCGAACAACCGTTTCAACCTACCGCTTTATCCTGGCCTTTGCGGGTGGGCTGATCGTTCAATGGTTCACGATGCCGCTGGTCGCTCTCTTTGGTGGCTCGGAAGAGAAGCTTGTCGGCGAGGAATTGAAAACCGTTGTCACCAATCCCCAGGCGGGTTTTTTCTGGACCGTTGTCTGCTACGCGATTGCAGCGATGTTGCTGTTCATCGTTTGCTTCTGGACGACTCGTGAACGGGTCCAGCCGCGAGTAGAGAAGAATTCGTCTTTGAAAGCTGACTTCGGAGATTTGCTGAGCAATCGTCCGTGGATGATCATTTTCGCATTCAGTTTGCTGCAGGTTGTTGCGGGATGGACTCGCGGCAGTGCGACTGCTTACTACTTCACCTACTACGTCGGTTCGACGTTTGCGATCAGCAATTTTCTGGTTGCTGGCACCGTCGCGGGCATTCTCGGAATGCTGACGGCTCGGCCGCTTACTCAATTCATTGGTGCCAAGATTGCGATGGCGGTGCTTAGTTTTCTGTGGGCGATTTTTACTGCCGCGATCTGGTTCCTCGGCCCGGAGCAACTGTTTTTGATGTACACGTTCCAGATTTTGGGCGCGTTTTTTGGAGGCCCGATACCGGTTTTGATGTTCGCCATGTTTGCTGACATCGCGGATTACTCGGAATGGAAAAATGATCGCCGAGCAACGGGTTTGATTTTCGCCGCCGCCACGTTCTCTCAGAAAATGGGGGGTGCGATTGGCGGAGCCGTGCCCGGTTGGTTGTTGGCAACGTTTGGTTTTATCGCTCCGATCAATGGCGTCGAGCAAGCTCAGACATCCGAAACGATTAACGGAATCATCGCCATGATGAGCGTGATACCCGCCGGTGTGCTGGTCGTGTCTGCCATCGTGATTCTATTTTACCGCTTGGACAAGAACTTTCTGGCTCAGATCCAGACAGAACTGGCTCAGCGGAAGGCGGAGACAGCCCAACCCGGTTGATTGAGGCTGTTCTGAGCGTGCCGGTTCATCGCGCGCTTTTACTATCGAGTTGTTATACTATTTTTCTTTTCTCACGTGATATTCAAAACGTACTTTTTGAGGTTTGCTCAATGATTTTTGGAACAGCAAGCAACGGCGGTCTGCACCAGTGGAAACGAGCTGCGAAAGAGTCGGCTGAAGGCTCAATTTCCAGCAATTCGGATCCTGCCTACGTTTTGATCGATGGTGAATCGTGGTTTCAGATCGAGGATAGTCATCGGATACCCGAATTTTTCACGACACCGGTCAGCCCTGACAATCACTGGATGTTTGTCTCGAGCAATGGTGCGGTCACTGCAGGGCGAAAAGATGCAGAGCATTCGTTGTTTCCGTATTATTCAAGCGACAAGCTGGCGGATATGTCGGAAGCGTCCGGTCCACTGACGATGATTCGTGTCCAGAGGGCCGACGGTCGATTTGAAGTGTGGCGTCCGTTCGAAAAGACGATTGATCGAAACAAGTGCTCGCGGAACATCTACAAGAACGTCGACGGAAATCGTCTGGTGTTTGAAGAGGTGAATCAAGAACTCTCGCTCATTTTCCGCTACCAGTGGTCGGTCGGTAAGCAGTTTGGTTTTGTCCGGACGTGTGAGATTGTCAACCTGTCGGCGGCACCGGTGTCTGTTTCGATTCTTGACGGATTGCAGAACCTCGTTCCTGCCGGGCTGTCAAAGGACTTTCAGCGGGATTACAGCAACCTTGGAGATGCTTACAAAAAGAATGAACTCCTTGAGTCAACTCAAATCGGGCTGTATTACTTGAGTTCGATCCCTACCGACCGAGCGGAGCCGAACGAGGGCTTGCGAGCAACCGTTGCCTGGCATGTTGGATTGAGCGACGTTCAGGTTCTGCTCAGCACTCGACAACTCGATCAGTTTGCCACCTCAGGTGTCGTCGATCAGGAACGTGACGTGCGTGGTCATCGAGGAGCGTATCTGGTGAGCACGACCGTTGAGCTGGCGGCGCTTGATTCGATGGATTGGCAGATTGTGGCGGATGTCGACAAGGATGCGGGAGATGTCGCTTTGCTTGAGCGACAGGTTGCAGATGCTCAAGTGCAGCAGAAGTTGAATGCAGATGTTGCAGAGTGTCAAAAAAGCCTGCGAGGGATTGTGTCATCTGCAGACGGTCGCCAAAGCGGTTCGCAGATGCGTCGGACTCATCGGCATCAGTCAAACGTTATTTACAACGTCATGCGGGGAGGGCTTCCAGCAGACAGCTATGAAGTGAATCCGCGTGAATTTGTCGACTATCTTTCCGCGAGAAATCGCGAGGTGACTCGTCAGCATCGCAACTGGATTGAACAGCTGGGGGATTCGATTTCTCTTCAGAAGTTAATTGAAAAGATCGAGTCCGTTGGTGATACGAATCTGCTGAGGCTTGGGCGAGAGTATCTGCCGTTCACTTTCAGTCGCCGGCATGGTGATCCGTCGCGTCCATGGAATCGGTTCTCGATCGATTTGTATCAGGACGATGGTTCCCGCAAACTTGCTTACGAAGGCAACTGGCGTGACATTTTCCAGAACTGGGAGGCGATCGCTTTTTCGTGGCCGGCATACACAGCAAACATGATCCGAAGGTTCGTCAATGCCTCTACGGCTGATGGATACAATCCGTACCGCATTACCAGTGAAGGAATCGATTGGGAACGTCCCAGCGAGGACGCGTTCACCAATATTGGTTATTGGGGCGATCATCAGATTATTTATCTGTTGAAACTGCTGGAGTGGCAGCGTCAGATTGATCCGGTCGGATGCGACAACCTGTTGCAGGAAACGAACTGCACGTATGCACTCGTTCCCTATCGCATTGCGGACTATCAGAAGACACTTGAGAACCCAGCCGAAACCATCGAGTTCGATGTGCAACTTGATCGAATGATCGACGGTCAGGTCGAAGTTTTGGGTAGCGATGGGAAACTTGTTCAGTCTGCGGACGGCAGTATCTATCACGCGACGATGCTGGAGAAGTTGATCCTTCCCGGACTCGTCAAAATGACGAACTTTGTTCCCGGCGGGGGCATCTGGCTGAATACTCAGCGTCCGGAATGGAACGATGCTAACAACGCCTTGGTAGGCAATGGAATGTCGGTCGTCACGGTTTGCTACCTTCGACGCTATTTCAATTTCCTGATTGAGTGGTTCTCACAGGTCAGTCTCGAAGCTGATCTGCAAGTGTCTGCCGGTGTTTCTCAATTGGTGCAGAGGATTCACGAAGTTCTGTGCAGCAACGAACATCTGGTGCCAAACAAGATGTCGCCGGCCGAACGAAAGTTGGTTGTTGATGCCTTGTCTCAGGCAGGCAGCGATCACCGTCAGGCGATCTACGACGGCGGGGTAGCGGAAGTTCGTCAAGCATTACCGCTTGATCAATGTGTCGACCTGTTCAAGCATTGCGTTTCGTTTCTGGATGATTGCATCGCGTCTAACAGGCGCGGTGATGGTCTTTATCATTCGTACAACCTGCTTCGATGGGAAGAGGATTCGATCGAGGTCGACCGGCTTTCCGAGATGCTCGAAGGTCAGGTAGCGGTGATCACCAGTAGATCGCTTACGCCAGATCATGTTTGCGATGTGCTTGATGCGTTGCGTGCGAGCCAGTTGTATCGTGCCGATCAGGAAAGTTACGTTTTGTACCCTGATCGGCAATTACCAAGATTTAAAGACAAGAACGTCATTAACTCCGATCTTGTCAATCAGTCCGAACTGCTGCTGACTTTGCTGCGTGATGGCGATTCGTCCATCGTTAAACGTGATGTCGCCGGGATGGTGCGGTTTCATGCCGATTTGCGAAACGTCGATTGCCTGCACAGCAAACTGAAGCCGCTGAAGGATCATTCTGATTATGCAACGCTCGTAAAGAACGAATGGGATCTGGTATCCAAGATTTACGAGCAGACATTCCGGCACCACCGGTTTACCGGACGTTCGGAAAATTTCTTTGCGTATGAAGGTCTTGGATCGATCTACTGGCACATGGTGTCCAAGCTGGCTCTCGCCACGCTGGAACAGTACGTTCATGTGACTGGCGGTGACGCCAATGGCTGCGAAGACGTGATTCAGCGGCTGAAGAATCACTACATCGACGTTCGCGAAGGGCTGGGCGTCAACAAAACGCCGGCACACTTTGGAGCCTTCCCCACAGATCCGTACTCGCACACTCCGTCGCACGCGGGAGCACAGCAACCTGGAATGACTGGCCAGGTGAAGGAAGACGTGCTTTGCCGTATGTTGGAAATTGGGGCCCGAGTCAGAGACGGACGTGTGGCGTTCGAGCCTTCGCTGTTCAGCCCGGAAGAATTCCACGATCAGCAAGAGTGTTTCGAATTTGTGGGCCTGGATGGATCGGGGCAAAGGCTTGAATTGAGTGCAGGTCAATTCGCATGGACCTGGTGTCAGGTTCCAATTGTCTACCATCGATCAGACGAAGATCGCCTGGAAATTCACCTTTCCAGCGGAGAATCAATCAGCCGCGCGGAGCTGCAATTGACTGAGCAGGAAACGGCACGTCTGTTCGAACGAGACCAATCGATTGCGCGCATCGATGTCAGCTTTGATCCGTCGAAGTGGGCAAGAGGTTGAATCAGGATGAGAGCACTTGTTTCAATGTTTGCAACTGATTTAGAAAATTGGCGAGTCCCACGCCGGCCCACACTGATGGCATGTTGTGCTCTTGCGTTGGTCGGATTGATTTTGTCGCAAGCGGCTCAGGCGGTTGATGTTTCCGGCGAGTCATCGATCAAAGTGACGTTAGAGCAGCAAGGCGGAAATTGGCAGCTCGTTCGTGCCGGAAACCCATACTACGTCAAAGGTGCCGGCGGAGCGTCTGCGTCGCTCAGTGATCTCGCCGCGGCCGGTGCAAATTCCAGTCGCACATGGGGAGTCGATGATGCGACCCGAGCACGACTTGATGAGGCTCATCGCAACGGCTTGAGCGTTGCGGTCGGAATCTGGATCGAACATGAAAGGCTCGAAAAGCTTGACTATTCAGATTCAGATCAGGTTGAAGCTCAGGCTCGGCAAGTGCTGGCTCACGTTGAAGCTTTGAAGGACCATCCCGCGGTTCTGGTTTGGGGGATTGGCAATGAGATGGAAGCCGATGGAAGCAACGTCGCGATCTGGAAACATCTTGAAGATGTTGCTCGACGCGTCAAGCAAATTGACCCGAATCATCCAACGATGACGGTAATCGCAGAGGCCGCCGAACTGAAAATCCGCTCGATTCACGAACATTGTCCCAGCATCGACATCGTTGGAATCAATGCGTACGGCGGCGCGGCAACCTTGCCTGAAAGATACCGGCAAAACGGTGGTACCAAGCCATATCTCGTGACCGAATTCGGGCCAGTCGGAACATGGGAAGTGCCACGAAATGGTTTCGGTGCGGTGGAGGAAGCGTCCTCTGCTGAAAAAGCGAAAATGTATCGAAAATCGTATGAGTCTTTTGTAGCCGATAAGGAATTGTGTTTGGGTTCTTACGCGTTCCTTTGGGGAAACAAGCAGGAGGCCACCGCGACGTGGTTTGGAATGTTGTTACCAGACGGTAAAAAGCTGGCGACTGCGGATCTGATGGGCGAGCTCTGGACCGGCAACGCTCCGCAGAATCGAAGCCCGGTGATTGAAACTCTGGCCGTCGATGGAGCCCGGCAGGTTGCTCCTGAATCCAGTCTGAAATTGAGGCTCAAGTATTCGGATGAAGAGAATGACGACGTGAAGGTCAGATGGGTTCTCAGCCCGGAGGCCGGCGCCTACATCACCAACGGTGATTTTCAGCAGACGCCCGAACCGATTGAGGACGCATTTTCAAATGAATCGTCTCATGGTGCAGATTTGGCTGTTCCCGATGCGGAAGGTATCTATCGAGTTTACGTGTATGTCGAGGACGAATCTCACCAGAATGCGGACAGTGCAAACATTCCGATCCATGTGACAAAGTCAGCAGTCGTCGAAGTAATGCCAGGCGTTGGTCACGGCGCAGCGCAGGTTGAACTGCCTCTGGTTGTCTACGACGAAACAAGTTCGGCGGAGGACCATGTATATGTCCCGTCGGGTGTCATGGGTTCGACGGAATCGGTCACTGTTGAATCCAATTGCAAAACGCAACCAAAGTTTGGTGACACCTGCATGAAGTTCCTGTACGACGATGCCGCGAATTGGGCTGGATTGGTCTGGCAGCATCCAGCGAACGATTGGGGCGACTTGCCCGGTGGATGCAATTTGAGCAAAGCGAAAAAACTGTCCTTCTGGGCTCGAGGAAAATCGGGTGGCGAGGAAATAAAATTTGGCTACGGCCTGTTGGGTAAAGACAAGAGGTTTCCTGACTCTGACAGTAATGAAATCTCGGTCAAATTGACAAAGGATTGGGTGGAATACTCGATCGAATGCAATGGTGACCTGAAGCATATCAAGTCCGGTTTTTACTGGTCTCTGGCCGGTCAGGGTGAGGCGGTCGAGTTCTACCTTGATCGGATCAGATACGAGTAGTTCGTTTTCCACTCAAACGGGTGGCGTTCCAGATCACTTCTTCATGCTCGGAGGTTCCATGTTCCGCTAATTTGCATTTAAAGTCGTCTTAATCCTTGAAACCGGTTGCAAGGATGTTTAAAATTTGAGGGTGGTGCGGAATAATAAGTTGACGGTAAAGTACCGAGGTTTTTGAAACCGCTCCCAACCGTCTCTCCCCAGAGCCTGCCCAGTCCCACCGAGGAATGAACAGAATCTTAGCTAGGTGAACTTGCGACCGGGCACTCACTAGATAAACGCGTCCAACGCATGAAATTGTTTCGTCCCGGTGTCACATTTCCATTTTTTTAAATCAGCATTTTCCACGAGGAAACGTTCAATGAAAATTCAACCACTGTTCCATTTTACCCTCTGCGCGATGGCGTTTTCGGTCGCTTCAACAACCGGTCTGATTGCTCAGGACGACGTTGGTCCGGCGGGGCCGCTTGTCGCTTATTCGCAAGATTTTGAGAATTTGGATTTGGCGATCGTCAGCGATGAAAAGTTCACTAACCTTTGGTCTGAAGACAACTGGCGTGTCTTTGGCAATGCGTTTGCCGCGGGTACCAATCCAGGTGAATTGGGTGGCTACTTGTACGGATATGGTCCGTTCTTTGCGCCAAACAACCTTGACAGCGAAGCGGGCGGTGTTGGTTTCAGTCAGGTAGGCGAGGAATCAGAGGGTGGAAATCGCTTTCTGAATGTCTTTAATGACTACAACAATGAGGACCATCGGAATGGGTCCAACAATGTTATGAACAGTCTGATTTTTCAAGATCGTGCAGTGGTCGCTGGGGATGTCGGTAGCGTGTGGCGATTCGATTTCGATTACCGTAATGCCGATGGTGGATTCGGTGTGGCAGACGACACGTCTGGAGTTTCATCTGCGAATGCATTTGTCAAAGTGCTGAGGCAGTCAGACAACTCGTTTGGTGAAATCGATCGAGGTGATGTTGATACTTCCACTGCAACAAGCACCTTTCAGTCAGCTTTCATCGATTTCGAAATCAAGTCAGAGCACGTAGGTGAGCTGTTGCAGTTTGGCTTCGAATCCTTTGCCAGCAATGATTCTCCGACTGGCGTTTTCTACGACAATCTTTCATTTGCGATTCCGAGTGCATTGCTTGGTGACTTTGATAACGACGGCGACGTCGATCTTGCCGATCTTGATCAATACAACCAGAACCTTGGAAAGACGGTTGCCGCGAACCCCGGTCTTGCTGACCTTGATTTGGATGGCAGCGGTACCATTGATGCAGCAGATTTCGCTCAACACTACGGCACCTTGGTGGAGACTTCCAACGGTGGAAAGGGAACTGCTCTGGGGGATGTGAACCTTGACGGAGTTGTGAACGTTCTTGGCGATGCATTCGCATTGGTTGGAAACCTGAACAACCCTGCCACCAGTTGGTCGCAGGGCGATTTGAACGCCGATGGAAATGTGAATGTTCTTGGCGATGCGTTCGGATTGGTTGGTAACCTTGGCGCTAACAACGGTGGCGGAAGCGGTGCACCTGCAGCGTCTGCCGTGCCCGAGCCCGGTTCGTTGAGCCTGCTTGGATTGACGCTTATCGGAATCGCAGTTCGACGACGTCGCTAGACAGTTTCCATCAAGCACTCGGTCAGCCGAGTAAAATGAATTTCTGCCGGTGTTCGACCAATTCGTCGACGCCGGCATTTTTTAAAGTGATTGGTTTAGCTGGTTTGCCGGCTGTCGTTTTCGACGTCGCGGTCGGTTTTATCTTGAGCGATTGAGGGTAAACAAGTCGGCGGGACTAACCACCATCTTCCATTTTGAGCGGCGAAGACGATTGGAGCACGTAAGCCGAGCGGATTGATTGCCGAATAGCAACCGAAAGATGATGGGCTTTCATCTTTTCGATTTTCAGATCGACCAAGATAATGAGAACACATTTTTTTTGCAGAACCTCATCCATAGAACCGAGATCGACGATGAGCCGCTGTTCTTTGTTTACACATTGCCTTCCATAGATGAAAAAGGGCAAAATCAAAGATGGGCAAAGCGATTCAATTCGCCTTGGACGAACCGCTAGCCGGGCCCTAGGACTTGGTCCAGAACCGGCTCAGGATGCCTGAACCCGAAACCTCAGTGAGGGAAGACATCGAGTACCTCCTCGCTAATCTTGGGTTGATGAAGTGTTGGACCGGCTCTTAATATGCCATCAAGCGAATAATGTCCGACGCTGAGGGAAGTCCCGGCATGATTTTCAACACATTGCCTTTGGCATCCGTAATGATGGTCGACGGTAAAACCTCTTTTTTGGTTTCTGATAACGCAAGCTTGAAAAACTTGAAACTTTGGTTCGCTGGCCATACGCCAGCCAGTTCGTACGGTGGTTCATGTTCAGTAACATACTGCTTGAGCTTTTCTGCATCGTCTCGATCGCTAATTGGGACTCCAATCAGCCTGAGCTGAGAACGATCGAACATTGATCGCAGTTGCTGTAGTTCCGGCAAATGTTTTTTGCATGACGGACACCAGGTTGCCATCGATACATACATTTTCAGCCTCGCCGATTCATTTTCGTCCTCGTTAAAATGTGTGAACTTGAGCCCTTGAAAGCGGCGATCCTGAAACGAGCTTGCACTTTTCGTTTCGTTTTGGTTTTTTACGTAACTGCTCCGAGAAACACCTGTTCCGTCTTCGGTTTCGGTCTCATCTTCATAAAATGTAATCAGCTCACCAGATTGGATAGCCTCTGCTTGTTGAACTTTTCCGCTGGGCCAGACGATCTTAATCGATTGTCCACTGGAGGCTGCTCCCAATCCAAATAGTTTCGTGCTCGAGTTTTGTGCAGCCAGTCCTTCGCCGCAAGCAAACGCGCCGGTGACAGGCTTTCCTTCGACGTCGATTCTGATTTTTGCGCCTACCCCGTCACGATTGCTGAATGATGTAGATGCCTGATCGCTTTTGTTGCCTCCAACAGCTCGTACGGCAACAAAATTCCCGGTTTCTGAGTCCACGACGTCTTTCAGTTGGTTTCTGAACAGCTGAACGTCTGGTCCGTTTGAATTGGCCAAAACCATGTCTTGCCATCCGTCTCGATCATAATCCAGGATGGCGAATGAACGCCCGTCCAGCACTGAATCGGCACCCGACACATTTGAAACGTCCTTGAAGGATTTGCCTTCCACGTTGATGAAAAGGTGATTCCTTTCTTTTCCACTCAGTGACATTGGCACGCGTTGACGATCCGAGAGGCGATACCTGGCAACATCTGTGTTTTTCTTGCCGCTTACGGGGTCTGCCAGCCACGAATCTGAATCGCGGAAACGATCACCCAACTTTTTGTCAGAGCGTACGACCGTACGCCAAAAATTGCTTCACAAGTCGATATCGATCGCAATATCAGATGGAGCGGTGTAGTAACCATTGGGTGAGTAAATGTCGCTGAATCCATCGTTATTAAAATCGACGAACTGCCCTCCCCAAGCCCATCCTGCCTTAGCTACGTGCATTTCTTCAGGGCTGGTCCCTGAAACCAATTTGAATTTCTCCCCGTTGCCACGGTAGAGATAGTTTCCGGTGGCCAGTTTTTTGAAACGTGGGTCAATTTCGGAAACATCTGCCGTGATCCGCTGCCCCGCTTTACTGAACATGTTCGAAACGTACAGATCGATCAGTCCATCATTGTTGTAGTCATTCCAGGACACTCCCATGCCGAACCCGATTGCGATCCCTGAATCTTTTGTAATATCCGTAAAGCCATTTGGGAAATCGTTCCGCAGGAAATTGTCTGGCCCGTAGTCGTTGGCTATGTAAAGATCCGGATCGCCATCATTATCGAAGTCGTTCCACGTTGCCTGAAACGATTGCCGCCACAATCGCACCTGATCGTTCTCTTTGGCAACTTGAAAGGCTCCGTTACCAGCATTGACCAAAAGCATGTTTGGAGGGCCCGGACGGTTGAGATAGACATGCGTTTTGGGAAGTTCTTTTTTGAACTCAGCATGTTCTTCTTCACTCAAATACTGCTTCGCCCATATTGGCGAGTCATTGGCCGTGAATTTGTGGATACTCTCCAGCGGTCCGTACGTGGAAAGGTGAACATCCAGCAAGCCATCACCGTTATAATCAGCCGCAGAAATCGAAGAAATCATGAACGGCAGATCAGCCCCGATCAGTTCTTCCGTTCGGTCTTCAAAGGTTCCTGAATTGTTAACCAGATACTGACCGCGTTGTCTGGGACGCCCGACAAAAAGGTCCGGGTCCCCGTCATTGTCAAAGTCTCCAAAAATTGCTGCCGAACAGTTCGCGGTTTGATCAAGCCCGTACCGACTCGCACATTCTTCA
The DNA here is from genome assembly GCA_964468915.1 of uncultured Pirellulaceae bacterium. GTDB lineage: Bacteria > Planctomycetota > Planctomycetia > Pirellulales > Pirellulaceae > Mariniblastus. The sequence continues at coordinate 11,738 of CAYXWX010000030.1, read as the reverse complement.
AATGTCCCGTCTTGATTGTTTCTGAACAGCAGATTTCGAGTGTGCCGCATCGTGACAAACATGTCATCAAAGCCATCAGAGTCGATGTCAACAACCGCGACCGATGTATGCTCAAGCGTGGTTTCTGCAAAGAAAAACGGATACTTGTCTCCCTCGACTCGTTCCGGCCGTCTGCCGTCATATAGGCCCGAAGTCATTTGATCGTGCAATCCGGAGGTTGCGAGTCTCCAGCTTTCTTTATCCCTCAACGCGTCGTCGAGGACTTCGGCAAAAATGGGTGTTTCGCTCAGCGTTGTTTCCAACGATTTCGTTTTCCATTTGCTGATTGCCCATTGGTTGTTGTCGGGATCTCGTGACCAGACCGCTTCAACTTTCGCGGTCCACCCCAGGATCTGTCCCGAATCCAGCACGGCACTCCCACTGGAACCCAAAAGTGATTGGTATTTGGTTCGCTCGGCGTCAGCGAATGAACCGCGAACGAAATTGAACTTTCCGTGGTTCAGATACTTGATGTCCGAGATAAGCGGTTCCCAAAGAATCAAGTCTTCAGCGGAAGTTGTTTCACTCTCGCTACTGATATCCCATTTTGAAGAGAAGATTCCCGGGTAGATGTCGCTTTCCCCTTGTGGAGGAGAAATACGATTGGAAACCTCAATCTGATTCGCAAACAGTTGCCTCGAAACGTCATCCGGCAACCGAAGATTCGCAAGACTTTTGTTCAGCTTTTTAAGCTTGGGGGTGAGCGACAGGATCAGTTCCTCGGAGCTGACGATTGACGTTATAGAGTGCTCGTCGTCTGAAACCGCAACGGCCTGTTGTTCCGTTTCGGCAGCATTCCTCTGTCCAGCTTCCGGGCCTGAGCATCCGGACACAAGTGCGATACCTAGTAGGAAAATCCCGAGGCCGTTCAATTCGAAAGATTGGATCGACATGAATGAAATATCCGATTTGATCCACTGGTCTGTTATCAACTAAGAGCCTGGCCCCACAACTTCTCAACCCGAGGCGTGAGCGAGGGATTTTCCCTTGCGGTCCCTCACTGACGTTTCGGGTTGGGATGTGCTTTTCGGGAAATCGGATAGACGCTAAGTGTATCCGGCACAAACAAAAAAAGGCTCGGTAGATTGTAACCTACCAAGCCTTGAATCAATAAAAGCCTTGTCAGCCGAACTAACGACGACGGCGTGTCGCCAATCCAAGACCGGCAAGCCCAAGCAGTCCAAGCGATGTTGGCTCTGGGATTGCGGCTGCAGATGGGGCGGAAACAGTAACGCTTCCGTTGTTGTCTGCATCTGTAATCCACACAACTTGACTGGTTGTTCTAAAGCCGTATTGAAGTACTCCTCCCAATCCGGTTACCGCATGAGTGAGTGTCTGGGGGCCAGTGCCTGTAATCGCGACGGTCGAAGTTTCGAAAGCCGAGAAATCACCGTTGAAGTCGGTGATGAAGGCTTCAAATTCAACAGCCGGATCAAGTGAGAAGGCATCTACTTCGAAATTGAATGTCAAATTCATTCCAGCGATTGGGGCAGCAGCTGCTGCATCAAACTCTTGGAACAGGTTGGCTTCCATGATTCTGTTTCCAGTACCACCAGGACCGCCGAATGTTCCATCCCCGTTATCCTGGAACCAGAAGTCGTCCCCTGCATCGATCGAACTGTTTCGCATGGTAATTTCGCCTGCGTTCGGCGTGTTGAACGCACCGATGTCGTTTCCATTCCCGGTGACAGGGTGATCAATTCCCCAACCGCTTCCAAAGGTTGGAGCGCCACCAAGGTCAGAAACGTTCATAAACCCGATGTAATCGGCGGATGATGAGCTTGGTGTGACAATAACGTCGGCGTTCGCAGAAGTTGCGAAGCACACAGCGACCGCACAGATCGCAGTAGCAAAAGTTTTCATACTAGGTCTCCCTGATACTTAATTCAAAGTGTGTAAGTAAACGTTGTTCTGTAATGGCCAAAAGTAGATCAGGCCCCGCAAACTAAATACGAATGGTGCTTAACCGAATGTTATTTCGCGCTCCACTGACGGGTAGTTTACTTGAAACCGCTTTCATGAATAGGCCTGCAAGGTCACAAAATCCGAAAATGTCAAAAATACTGCCAGACCCAAAAACGCGACCAACGCGTATTGCAGAGGCGTTTTATTGGAATAATGCCCCGCATGTCATGTATATGGTCCTGCTGCTGTTCTTTACGGTTCGGGTATCCCAATGTAGCGGCAAGAGTGATTGAGCTTGGTCATAGAGACCGGTTTCAGCCGGTAATTGTTTTTTTGGGATTTTGAGGCCACATGTCTTAAGTCTTAACAACCAAAAACGAACCATAAACATTTGATGGCCGTTAGTCGCTCGTTAGCGATTCCCTTGTCCATCGAAAGCAGGTGGCCTGACGTTTCCAAAGTGTTTCAGCACACCTACGCCACGTTGGTACGCTCTCTATCGAACGTTGCGTTCGGTCGGAAACGACAATTCGTCCGGCAAAGTGCAGAAGCCCGCAAACTGGAAACGATTTGAACCAACGTATCGATTAATGTGCTGCACCTCACTTTTTCCGGACTTCGACCATGAAAACGAGTTATTTTGTGTGCTTCCCGCGGGCGTTTTGACGTGTCAGGATTGAAGCGATTAAACAAACGCTGCGGAAGCATCGTCCGAGTTCGGTTTGTATCGATTTTGAGGGAATGACACGTAGAATCGAGTAACAACCACTCAAACGCCGAGCGATAAGTAATTGGTAGAAAGATAATATTCGGAAAAAGATGACCAAGCCGTCCTTGATGATCGAGCTCTTGCTGGTGGGATTCCTTTGCCTTGGAATTCCCGCCCATGGTGCTGCGCAGAACTCGGGAACAGCCGAAGCTGACCAGACTGCGGTTCGTCGCAATCTGCGTGGGGCGTCGACCGAAGTGAATGATCTGTCGCCAGAGGCGATGGGCTCGCAGATCCGGTTCTCGTTCGAACAGGCTGACTGGAAGGATGTGATTCCGTGGTTTGCTGAACAAGCTGGATTTTCGCTCCAGCCAATCTCGGACTGGCCGAAGGGCACTTTTCATCTGGTCGACGATTCCCAGTACAGTGTCATCGAAGCACTCGACCAGTTGAATCACGCGCTAAGGCTCAGGACACCTCCCCACACGCTGGTTCGCAACCGAAACATGTTGGTGCTGGTTCGTGCTGACCAGCAAAACTATCCGCCCGAACTGATCGAAACGGTACCCGTCGACAAACTGGACGAACGCGGTAGGTACGAAACCATGCGATGCGTGTTCGAGTTCGGTGAACTTGACTGCATGGATTTTGATCAACAGTTGCAACAGTTGGTTTCCAATGTGAATCGTCCTGCCTACGCGGTGTTTGAAGGCGCCAATCAGATTCATGTCCGTGAGACTGGCGCGACGTTACGAGTGATGCGTGACTTGATCATGAAGGCTCGGCAGCGTCACAGCGCGAAAGACTCGTCGCTGATGGTCTACCGGCTCAAGCATACTGACGCTGATTCATTTTTGTTTGTCGCTCGGGAGTTGCTGGGGATCGCTCCGGATCAGAATCAAAGGGAGGATGAAACCCTTGCGATATCGGCCGAACCGCTCAGCGATCGTCTGTTTGTGAAAGGGACTCAGTCAGGCTTGGAGCAATTCCAGCAGGTTGCCAGTCTGCTGGACGTTCCACCCGAGGAAGTCGAAGAAGGTTCGCCGCTCGACAAGCCCTTCTTTCAATCTTACCCGGTGACTTCGGATCCCAAGCTCGCTTTTGACTCACTACAAACGTTCCTCGCTGGTCGTGACGGAGTTCGAATGCAGCAGGATGAAATCACGGGCGCGGTCGCGGTGATGGGCCGGAAAGCAGATCACCAAATCGTTCAGGATACGCTGGCGATGATCGAGGGCAGCAATGGTCAGCAATTCGCAATCGTTCAGTTGCAATACGCGGAACCGACTACCGTTATTCTCACGCTGAGAAGTCTATGGGGCCAGACAGGAGAACTTGACCCTCAAGGCCCGGTCTTGCTTGGGAATCCGTTGCAGCGAACGGTCATTGTTCGAGGCACACCGACGGAAGTGAGCCAGGTCAAAGCGATGATTGCTCAGTTGGACGAAGCGGCCACTCGCTCGAGCGATGGTCCCAGAACTCGCACTCGCGTCATTCCGATGGACGACGCGAAACGAGACGAGGTGCTCGATGTCTTAGAGGACTACTGGCCATCGACGGGCCGGACCAATCGGTTGCGGTTGAATTTGATCATGCCGGAAGACCGAACGAACATGAAAGGCCGGCTGCGTCGGCTTCCCGGCAGGAGCTTGCCTGGCGACGTTGAGCAGGAGCTTGACGAAAATGATCGTCAGTTCAATTCACCTCCAGACGCTGACTCGCGTAATGAAAAACGCCGGTATTCGTGGCCCGTATCGAAAACAGGTCTCGATTCGATCTGGCGAGCCGTTAACCGCTCAGCCGTCAGTATCCTGGCAAAGTCATGCTCCGTGGCAACCTGTTGGATCAATTCAAGATATGGATCCTCGGTTTCACCCTGCGCTTGCCTTCTTTTGCTGCAGCAGCTGGGAAGTTCATCTGGCCTTGCGGGGCAGGAGGAAGCCGCTTCCTCGACGGGCCGTCGATCCGATCCGGATTACGTACCCCCTGAGCCCGTCGAATCTATTCCAGGTGACGAGATTGAAGTGAAAGCCACGGCCGGTGGAATCGTGATTACCTCCGGCGATCTGGACGCGCTTGACGACCTGGAAGATCTGATTCGACAACAGATGGGGCTGCAGTCGGACGTCCAGGCACCGACATTTTTCTTTTTGAAACATCGATTTGCGGAGGAAATTGCGGGGTTCCTTGGCAACTATTTTGGTGTGTCGGGATCGGATGGTGGCGACGGAGGCGTTGGCGGAGTGGTGGGTGGCGTGCTGGACAACGTCATGGGCGGGGGCTCAGGCGACCTGCTGGGTGGTCTGCTGGGTGGAACCGATGGCTTGGGAGGGCTCTCGCTGTTGGAGGGCGATGTCCGTTTTGGTACCGATAGTCAGTTCAACACGGTCTACGTCACTGGAGCGACGGGAACGGATCTCAATCTGATTAACGAGATTATCGAGATTCTTGATCAGCCCGATGCCCCGCAGGAACTTGAATTGCTGGGCCAGTTTCGAACGATTCCAATCATTCACCGGGATCCGGAAGAAGTTAAACAGATCATTGAGGACCAGCTTTCAGATTTGATTGCCAGCGGCAGTTCGGGTGAAGGAGCAAAAAATGAACAGGGGAACCAACAGGCTCAGCAGATGACTCGTTTTCTGCAGCAAATGGCGGGCGGCGGTGAAGGAGGCGGTGGCAATGCCTCAAGCTCGGAGCGACCGAAAGCTCGCTTGGGGGTCGATAATAAAACCAGTCAATTGCTGGTGACGGGACCAGAGTTTATCTACAAGGAAGTTTTGAAAATGGTGATCGAGCTGGACAAGCCCCAACTGTCCGCTCCTCCAACCTACGTCGTGATTCCCAACGGCGGCCGAAACAGTGAGCTGTTAAAGCGAAATTTGAAAGCGATCTTCGGTGCAAAGATCGAAATCAACGACTCGGATGCAGAGGATTCAGGCTCATCCAGTTCGTCAGACTCAAATGACTCCAAGGAGGAAAGCTCCGCCGCGAATCAGAATGCGAGTCGAGCACAACAGGCTCAGCAGGAGCAGGCTCGGCGCCAGTTCTTTCGCGAGCTGAGCCGACAACGGGGTGACGCTGGCGGAGGCGGCCGTGCTCAGGGGGGCGGCGGATTCGGTCGTGGCGGCGGCGGTGGAGGCCGTGGCGGTCGAGGTCGTTGACGGTCGAGGTCGTTGATTTACTCCGGCATTGGCACATTTTTTTGATTCGGTCCATTTCTTGGAATTTGAGAATGGATGCGTTTAAATTCTTCGTGCGGCGGAACATCAGGCTCCGAATGACATTCATGAATACGAGCACGAAGCGTAAGCGAGTTTGCCTGATGCGAAGGTAAATTTACTCGGTCGCGCTTCGTGCTTGTATTGTGACACACAGGCTCGTCGCCGCCTGACCTTCCGAACGAATGCTCAGCCGTTAAACTGACGCCTGCTCACTGTTTGGATGCTCCCCTCTCGAAAGACGTTCATGTCCACTGCGACGCAAAAAGTTGAAACGATGATCTGGGCTGGTGATGCGAGCGGCTGGTTGGACATGCTCGACCAGACGAAACTGCCGACGGACATGACGCGAATCGAATGTCGAGATGTGGAGACCGTCTGGGAGGCGATCAAAATGCTGCGAGTCCGCGGGGCTCCGGCGATTGGAATCGCGGCGGCATACGGCGTGGTGATTGGAGTTCAAACGGTTGGCGACGATTCAAGTATCGGTCAATTGAAAACGCGGGCCGTCGAGTGTATCGACTATCTGGCAACCAGTCGTCCGACTGCCGTCAATCTTTTCTGGGCGCTCGATCGAATGCGAGCGACCGTCGATCAGTGGAACGACCAGACGAAAATCAGTGATGCGACCGCGTTGTTGCTGGAAGAGGCAAAAGCGATTCATGAATCGGATCGTCAAACGTGTCATGCGATCGGAAAGCACGGCTGCAGCGTCCTGGATGACGTTCGGGGCGTGCTGACTCATTGTAACGCGGGCGGTTTGGCAACGGCGGAGTACGGCACGGCGCTTAGTGTATTTTTCACGGCGCAGGATCAAGGAAAATCGTTGCACGTTTTTGTCGATGAGACTCGCCCGCTGCTGCAGGGGGCTCGGCTGACGGCCTGGGAGTTGATGCAGCGAGGTATTGAGGCGACGTTGATCTGCGATTCGATGGCAGCTCAGGTGATGCGAGAAGGAAAAGTCCAGGCGGTTGTGACTGGGGCAGACCGAATTGCCGCCAATGGAGATTCAGCGAACAAGATTGGCACGTACTCGCTGGCGGTGCTGGCCAGACATCACAATATCCCGTTTTACATTGCAGCGCCGGCCAGCACGTTTGATCTTTCGATCGAATCGGGAGACGAAATACCAATCGAGCTGCGAGACTCGCAGGAGATCACTGGCGGCTTCGGACGACAGACCGCTCCCGAAGGTGTCGACGTTTACAACCCTGCGTTTGATGTCACGCCTGCGGAGCTGATCGAGGCGATCATTACCGAACACGGTTTGATTCAGCCGGTGAGCACTGACACCGTGCGTGCGATGATCGGATGAGCGATCAAGACTTTGTAGCTACCGTCGCCAGACGGTGGGTTTCTGTCAGAGCTACGCTGTGCGTTGATCTCCCGAACCCGCACCACAGTGGTGCGTGTCTCCCGTCGTCCCGTTACGAGCTACGCTGTGCGTGGGTCTCCTGACCCCGCACCACAGTCTCTCCCGTCCTCCTGTTATGAGCTACGCTGTGCGTGGGTCTCCTGACCCCGCACCACAGTGCGTGTCTGCCGTT
>CAYXWX010000030.1:0-4217 GCA_964468915.1 uncultured Pirellulaceae bacterium | reverse complement strand
GAGCTACGCTGTGCGTGGGTCTCCTGACCCCGCACCACAGTGCGTGTCTGCCGTTACTTCGTCTCAAGCTTCCGCAAACTGCGCTGTGCGTGGGTCTCCTGGCCCCGCACCACAGTGCGTGTCTCCCGTTACTTCGTCTCAAGCTTCCGCAAACTGGTTTTGACCGTGCCCTGGTTGTCGGTCATTTGTAACCGAGTGATTTTCCAGTTCCCATCGACAGCAGAGACATTAAACCTTGCGTCGTACTGATTGATGCGTTCATGGATGTGTCCCCAGTGTTCCACCGTGCCTGACAGATTCCATTCGCAACGCCAGCCGAAAGTCGGTCGAACCTGAATGGAATCGCTGATTGAGCCCGCTCTCGAATCGGATTGGTTGAACTGGTTGTTCAACGCCAGCTCCGTAGATGGTTTCGATTGCAAAACCTCGATGGATTCAATTTTTGCGACCGCCCCACCCTGCTCTCTCATTTTCAGACTCTGTTGGACATCGAGGTATAGTTCTCGCAACAGAGGACCGTCAACGGTATGTGCCAGAGCATCATAGACGTCTGACGCTTCGCGGAAATCAAAAGCGGTAAACAGATTTTTGTGAAGCTTTTCGAAGATTGGCTCTGCCTGATCGGGAGGAATTTGGAACTCTTTTGGTGCGGCGAAGGGGATGGGTATCGACACCTGATTATTTTCAGATGTCGACCAGTGGCAAGCGGTTGCAGTTGCGAGGGCAACACCGCTGGCGGCCAGCAATCGCAAAAGTGAAATGGAGCAGAATGGTTTGCAGAACCAGATGCCAAAGGCGATGCAGACCAGCGCGATCGAGAAGCCTGAGGTGCGAAACTTCGCGACAGGACTCCAGTCATCGACATTCGCAGTCACAGGAGTCAGCTCAGGCAGTTGCCGTTTTGTCTCGGCCTGCCATCGAAAGGTGTTATTCGCGAGGAATTTCGAAAACGCGGTCGTCAGTGTTTCGTCATAGGCGAAGATTACGGAATCCACGCTGCGTATCGCGTGGTTGAACATGTCCCACGTGACTTCAACCGATTCAGGCGGTTGTTTGGCTGGGTAACTCATGATCACGCCCACTCGACCGCTGGCCATGCTGACTTTTCTGGCCTTCGCGCGGATCGCGAAATCTCGCAAGTCCAGACCGTAGAAGTCGATTCGGTCAAACTTCGGTTCGACTTGCGCCCCGTTAACCAGCACCGGATTTCCGGAAGAGAACCACGCTTCGATCTTTTTCCCTGCAACTTCCTGTTCGGAGACGTCCAAAAAGCTGTTGTCGGCTCTTTCGAATTCAATCAACGCTGCCAGTGTTGCTAACGGAATCAGCACTTCGTGGCGGACCTCGTGATTGTTGATATAGATGAACGAGTACGTGCTGCTGTAGCTGTCGATGCCCAGCGTTTTTTCTCGTTGTTCGGCGAACCACGATTCCCAATCGTCAGGGGCCGCATCGGGAGCCAGCAAGGGGCTTTCCCAGTCAAACCGAAAGGTTTCGGGTATCCCGGGCTTCATCATGTGAGTGTACGGGGTGTCGCTGCCAGATTGCTTAAGCAGAATTTTTAACTCCGATGGCAGGAGTGCTCCGTCGGCGATCATGTTCTGGCGAAGTGTCAGAAACTCTGGCGGCGTCTTGTGTTCGTATTCCATCACAAACCCCATCACGTACTGCATCAACTGGCCCGATTTGATGCCGTCTTCCGGAATTTCAAAATCGATGATCTGAGTAACCTTTGCTTCGATCGGCTCACCGCTGACGTCGAGGATTTCGATTTTTTCTGCCAGATAGTCCGCATGATCCTTCAGTGCATCTCGAAGTTCCTGACTGTCGTAGAACCCGGATTCGAGTGCCTCGACACCCTGCAGCAGTTCCAGATCCTCCGCAAAGCATGTCAGCTTCATCGTCGTGCGAGCCTTGCCGACGTAAACGTCTGCCTGAACGACCGAAACCGGGTGTGCCGCCACGGGTTTGGGCGCGGCAGGATGGCCGAGCAAAACGCAGGTCAGGGTCAGAGCTGTCAGGAAGTTGGGCATAGGTCCATTTTAGGGGCGTGGCGTTGGTTGGCTACGAGTGCTGAGGCAGCAAAGACCTGGCAGTTCTCTTGCCCGAACACGAAAAACTGCGATTCAGGGCGATTGCGATCTGGCTGTTTTTTTGTGACATTCTTGCGTTCAGACGATGGACGTCGCAACCGCCAAATTCAATTAAACTCAATCTGAACCGCCACCATGAACGCCCTTGCGGAGATCAAAACACGCTTTGCCGATGCCCTGAATGAAGTGATTGGTGCCGAACAGGCTTCTGATCAGTTGCTGGGAATGATTCGGGAAACCACGGACGGAAAGTTTGGCGATTACCAGGCGAACTTTGCGATGCCGTTAGCAAAGAAACTGGGCAAGCCGCCTCGTGACGTGGCGTCGTCGATTGTCGATTCCGTTCAGCTGAGTGATGTTTGCAGCAAGATCGAAATTGCCGGGCCCGGATTTATTAACCTCACGCTGGATGACGGTTGGGTGAAGGCTCGACTGGCTGCCGCCGTTTCAGATGATCGATTGGGGGTCGTCCGTGTGGCCAGCCCGCGAAAATTTGTCGTTGACTATTCGTCTCCCAATGTGGCAAAGCCGATGCACGTCGGGCACATTCGATCGACCGTGATCGGTGATGCGCTGGCTCGGGTTCTGCGATTCGTCGGTCACGATGTGATCACCGACAACCATCTGGGTGACTGGGGTACTCAGTTTGGCATGATCATCTATGGCTACAAGCATTTCATGGGATCGGGCTACGCCACATTTTTGGAACCGGAGCATTACCAGAAACATCCGATCGATACCCTGGGCCAGATTTACAAACTGGTGCGAACGATCATGGATTTTCACTCCGCATCGGCCAAACTGCCTGATGAGACGGAAAAACTGCAACAGCTGAAAAGCGATTTGGCGTCTTTGGAAGATGGTGAACCGCCAACAGATAAGGCTGAAATAAAAAAACATAAGAAGCAAATCAGTGCCGCCAGAAATCGGATCGCTGACCAACAGGGTTTGGTCGACCAGTTGATGAGCAAGGTTTCGAGCGTGGTGTCGGATCTTTCAATGCATAAGTTGGCGGTCGCTCACCCGGAAATCAATCAGGCCGTCCTGTTGGAAACGGCTGCGTTGCACGAAGGAGATGAGCAGAACAAGCAACTGTGGGACGAGTTTCTGCCTCACTGTCGGGAAGACATTCAGCGAATCTACCAACGACTGAACGTTTCCTTCGACTATGAGTTAGGCGAGAGTTTCTTCCATGACATGCTGGCCGACGTGGCCAACGAATTCGAGGCCAAAGGGTTGGCTCGAACCAGCGATGGCGCGTTGTGCGTTTTCATGGACCAGTATGAAACGCCCATGATTATCCGCAAACAGGACGGTGCATTCTTGTATGCCACAACGGATCTGGCGACCATCAAGTATCGATTGAATGAGTGGAACGCGGATGCGATTTTGTACGTTGTTGATCATCGTCAGCACCAGCATTTCGAAAAAGTTTTCGATGCGGTCAAATTGTGGGGCCACGATGACGCCGAACTGGTTCACGTGAGTTTCGGCACCGTGTTGGGCGAGGATGGTCGGCCCTTCAAGACACGATCGGGTGATACCGTAAACCTCGAAACGCTATTGGACGAGGCCGAGACGCGAGCGATTGCGATTGCGAAAGAAGCGAATCCGGATCTCGCGGCCGAGCAACAGGAGAACATCGGTCGAGTCGTCGGGATTGGTGGTCTGAAGTATGCGGATCTGTCTCAGCACCGAGCCTCGGACTATAAGTTCAGCTATGAAAAAATGCTGGCAATGAAAGGGAACACGGCAACTTACTTGCAGTACAGCTACGCTCGTGTTCAGGGAATTCTTCGGCGACTTGAAACGGATCTGGATCAGCTGAGGGGCGATGCCAGCGAGCTTGTTTTCGAGAAACCGATTGAACGAACGTTGGCGGTCAAGTTGGTTCGATTGGGTGAGTCGTTGGATGAGGTGCTGGTCGAGTACAAGCCGAATTTGCTCTGCAATTACCTGTTCGAATTGACTCAGAATTTTTTCCAGTTTTACGATCAATGTTCAGTCAAAGACGCATCCAGTGAAGCTGTTCGCGTCAGTCGCTTGAAGCTATGCGATTTGACGGCTCGGACCATCGAGAACGGGTTGGGGTTGCTGGGAATCGGTGTGCTGGAACAGATGTGA